>VXXH01000602.1 GCA_009835515.1 Candidatus Poribacteria bacterium | reverse complement strand
GTCGGAGAGGGCGGATTACGCCGCCGCGCGCTCGCCTTAGCCGAAGTCATCCGCTCATTTGAGCCGTTCCTTATCGGCGCAGATCCGTTTCGGATTGAACACCTATGGCAAGTGATGTTTCGTGGTGGCTTCTTCCCCGGTGGTGTCGTCCAATCCGCAGCGGTAAGTGCCGTAGATATCGCACTCTGGGACATCAAAGGCAAAGCACTGAACGTCCCCGTCTACGAACTCTTGGGCGGACGCACGCGAGACAAAGTCGTCTGCTACCCACACAACGGCGGTGGATCAATTGATGCACTCATCGAGAGCTGCCGACAAAATTACGAAGCCGGTTGGAAGTTCGTCCCATGGAGCGTGGTTGATCATTCTGACAGTGGGGGGACGTTTGAACCCAGACGCGCGATCCGAAACTGTATTAAGCAGGTGCAAGCCGTCCGGCACGCATTCGGCGATGATCTCGAAATACTGATTGACGTGCATACCCGCCTCGACCCAGCAGACAGCCTCGATTTCTGTAACAAGGTCGCACAGTACGATCCATTTTTCATTGAGGACCCCCTTCGAGCAGAAAACCCAGCGAGTCTCAGACGGCTTCGGCAGCAGACCTCGGTGCCAATTGCAGTCGGCGAGCAATTTGACAGCAAGTGGACATTCCGAGAAGTCATAGAAGAAGATCTCATGGATTATTGCCGCGTCGATCTCTGCATCGCTGGCGGCTTAACGGAGGCGCGTAAAATCGCGGGATGGTGCGAAACACATTACATCTACTTAGCACCGCACAATCCATTAGGACCTGTATCCGCTGCAGCGTGTCTGCATCTCTCTTTGTCATCAGCACTCCTCGGTGTACAGGAACTTCCGCGCGCCCCGATGTCTTCACTAACGGATGTGTTCCCTGTACAGGTGCCGTTTGAATCTGGGTACCTCTTACCGCCTGAACGCCCTGGACTCGGCATCGAATTCAACGAGGACGCACTTACCAACGTCACAACGCAAGAATACGGACCGCCCCACGGCTATCAACGCGATGACGGTGCCTATACGAATTGGTAATTTTAGAAGGGGCAGAAACGCACAAGTCCCCAGGAAAATCACGAATTAACCAGCAACCTGCTCGTAATGAAATTATGCCTTAAATGGCATAATTTGTCTTTGCTTTACATTTGGAGAGCAGAACAGGAGGCCATATAAAAAATGACAACCGCTGAAATTAAAGCGATGGCGACAGAATATATTATTAATACTTACGGCGACAGAAGTCTCGCATTCGTTAAAGGCGAAGGACCTTACCTCTGGGATGCCGATGGCAAAAAATACCTCGACTTCCTTGGTGGACTTGCTGTTAACGGCTTAGGACATTGCCACCCGAAAGTCGTCGAAGCCATCCGTGAGCAGGCTGGCAACCTGCTGCACACGTCCAATCTCTATTATATTCAACCGCAGGCAGAACTCGCGAAACTCCTCATCGACAACTCCGACATGGATCAGTGCTTCTTCTGTAATAGCGGTGCTGAAGCGAACGAAGCAGCGATCAAACTGGCGCGGAAATACACCAAAGACAACGGCAGAACGGATGCCTACGAAATCATCACAATGGACAACTCATTCCATGGACGGACAATGGCAACCATCACTGCCACTGCACAGACGAAATATCACGTCGGGTTTGAACCGATGCTTGAAGGTTTCAAATACGTGCCGTTCGACGATCTGGAAGCAACGGAAGCCGCCATCAGTGAAAAGACCTGTGCTATCTTAGTTGAACCGATTCAGTCCGAAGGCGGCGTTAATATGCCAAGCGATGGCTACCTCCAAGGATTACGAGAACTCTGTGATAAACATAATCTGCTACTGATCTTTGACGAAGTACAGACAGCAATGGGGAGATTGGGGACCTTCTTCGGATACCAGAGTTACGGTGTCGTGCCAGATGTGATTACCATGGCAAAGGCACTCGGTAGCGGTGTACCTATCGGTGCGATGTTAGCGAAACGACATATCGCGGAGAGCTTTGTTCCCGGCACCCACGCAGCGACATTCGGTGGGAATCCGTTAGTTACTGCAGCGGCAGCCGCAACCGTCAGAACGATTCTGGAAGAAAATCTCGCCGTGAACGCCGTTAAAATGGGGAATTATCTCGCTGGCGGACTCATGGAACTCAAGGGCAAGTATCCGATTAAAGAGGTGCGTGGGAAAGGCTTACTCCGCGGTTTAGTCACGGAAGTCGATGCCAAACCACTCGCCGCGAAATGTATTGAGAACGGACTTGTCACAATATGCACCAACGATTATGTCCTCCGATTCTTACCGCCACTTAATATTAACGCCGGCCACGTTGAGGAAGCCGTTAATATCGTCGAAAAATCGATGTCGGAAGCTCTTTAAGATGTCATATCCGGTACACCGAATCCCCAGTAGGAACGATTGTCAGCCAGCGATTTTTTGGACAGGGCACGCTGTGTGCTTTCTACTGTTCGTAGTCATTGCTGGATGTATTCCGAGTACTTCCGCGGATCGATTGTCACCCGCCACCCGTGCGGAAGTAGACAGTATCCTTAATACACTGCAAGCGCGATACGATCTTACCGGCTCCTTAAAGATTACCCAGATGAAGGTAACGATTGAGGAAGGCGATCAGCGCGAAGAAGTTCGAGAATCGTTGTGGTATAAAAAGTCGGAAAACGGTGGGGAATTGCTCCTGATCCAAGCATTAGGACCGATCAACGAACCACGTGGAGTGGCTATCGCCAATCAAGACGAAAATCAATTCATACTCGCGCTGCTGAACGAAGAAAAAACTTACCGCGGTCCACTATCCGATGGGGTTTTGCGAGAAATTTTTGGCGTGGATTTACGCGTGTCGGATGTGCTGAGTGCTATCTTTGCCAACCCGTTCCTTGATGGACGCACCAATGAATTCACGTCGGTTGAAAGTTCGGGTGCAAAATTTACTATCACGCGTCCGGGAGTCAAAGAGGGACATGTAGAAACCATCACCCTCTTTGTCCGTGACGGGGAACCGCGAGTGACAGGTTGGCATATCCACGATAAAAACGGAGTGCTTCAGCAACGCGCCACTTTCTCCGACTATCGAAAAGTGGGCGGTATCTTACGGCCACATAAGGTTGAAATCGAACGTCCACCTGAACAGACGCGGGTTGCTGTGAATATTGCCAAAGTCGAACTGAATGTCGAGATTAAGGACAGTAAGTTTGACACGGCACGGTTTCTATCGGAGGATTTTGAAATCATCCCGTTATCAGAATTAGCGGATTGACAGACAAAAATCGTGCGAAATTTACGGGTTCGCGCCCACGCAAAAATCAACCTCTATCTGGATGTCGTAGGCAAACGCGAAGACGGTTATCACAACCTCGAAACGATCTTCCATTCCATCGGTTTGCACGACGATGTTATCATCCGCAAACAGGAGACGAAGGACATAACAGTTTACTGTGAACATCCAGCGGTTCCATGCGATTCACGTAATCTGGCATATCAAGCGGCCCAGCTGCTCAGCGATACCGTAGGGGGTATTGGCGGTATCGCAATTGACATCCACAAACGGATTCCGGTTGCAGCTGGACTCGCAGGCGGGAGTGCAAACGCTGCTGCCGCCCTTCACGGTGTGAGCGAACTTTTTGGACTCGGTTTGACACAAGAAACCCTAATGCACCTTGGGGCGCAGTTAGGCGCAGATGTCCCGTTTTGTCTGCACGGCGGTGCCGCATTAGGGTTTGGTATCGGCGATCAGTTAACGCGTCTTCCCGCACTCCCTGATCTACCCCTTCTCCTTTTAAACCCGGGCATTGAAATCTCAACAGCGGCTATTTTTAAAAAGTTAAACTTTCGCTTGACAACGCGTGAAAAAGACAGTATAATTATAAGGACTTACATAGAGAAGGGTGATGTCCTCAGCATCGGGAAAAACCTTTATAATCTTCTTGAGATACCCGTTTTTTCCGAACATCCCGAAATCGCTGTGCTAAAAACTGAACTCTCTACGCAGTACGGTTGTTGTGGCGCGTTGATGTCAGGGAGCGGTGCCACGCTGTTCGCTATAATGCATGATAGTGAAGCAGCACGCCAGAGCGAATCACACTTCAGAAACAAAGTAAATTTTTGCGAAACGACGGTAACCAGTCCTGTCGGTGTATACATTGATAATTAAAGGGCGGTGGCCAAGTGGTAAGGCACAGGTCTTTGGAACCTGCATGCGTAGGTTCGAATCCTACCCGCCCTGTCTCCTTTTGGATGCAGTTTTTGAATATATAGAGAAAAAGGCAGTATTTTGAAATGCTACAAGCAAAATTAGAGGTTCAACAACGCGACACTTTCGGGAAGCAGAGCGCACGCGATCTACGACGTAAAGGTGGACTCCCCGCTGTGTTGTATGGGCGCGCGCAAGACACCGTGCCGATTCAACTTAACGCACGAACCTTCAACCAATTTCTACGAACGTACGGCGAAAACGTCATCATCAATATGATAATCGGTGAAGCGGATAGTGAAACCGTTATCATCAAAGAAATTCAACGCCATCCGGTGGAAAAGCATACGTTGGTCCATGCGGATTTCATCAGAATCTCGCTGGATGAACCTGTAACATCAGCCGTCCCGGTGGTTTTGGAAGGCAATCCGCCCGGCGTGCAGGAGGGTGGGGTCCTCGAATTTCCGCTCCGCCACGTGTCACTTCATTGTCTGCCAATGCGAACGCCGACTGATATTTCGATTGACGTTGGTGAATTAGACATCGGTGACGCTATCCACGTGAGTGATTTAAGCCTCGATGAGGACATCGAAATCTTAGATGACCCGCAACGGATTATAGCGACGGTCAGCCAGCCGCGTGTCCAACTCGAAGACGAAATACCAGAGGCTGAAGAAGGTGAAGAAGGTGAAGGTGAAGGTGAAGAAGGTGAAGAAGCCGCTGCTGAACAGCCTTCGGAACCAGAAATTATCTCACGTAGACGTAGGGACGACGACGAGGACGAATAACGCTGTTTGTATCAAGAAAGCACAAGGAAAGTACGTCAATAGGTACGCTCTCCCTCTTAAAGTCGGCGTGCTTTTCTTAGGCATTCTTGTTTTTGCTGCCACGCTTAGTAGTATCGCCGAAGAACCCTCCGTCCGTTTCATTGACGCAGATGGGAAAACCATTGCGGAAGTACCTGCGCAATACCGAGAAAAGCAGGTCTACCTCCCCGTTGACGCGGTGAAACAGGTCATCGATCCCGCGGCGACCCATCAATATAACCATCCTCAAAAACGACTCACCCTTAAAACCAGAGGTAGAGAAATCCGCCTGCAAATGGGTAAATCGACAGTTAGTATTGACTCTGGTGGACAGACAGTTAAGACAGTTACGCTTTCTACACCGCCTATACTTATCGCTCAACGCCCCATGCTGCCCATCGCTTTTTTTAAGCAACTTCTACCAATTCTTAACGACGTTGATGTCATTTACAACTCCAACTTGAATAGGCTACAGATAAGATCCAAAAGCACTTGGACCCCTGTGGAGACAGATACCCCTCAGAATTTGGCAATTATTGTTGATCCGGGACACGGTGGAGATGACCAAGGATGCGAAGGCAGCACTGGGATCCTTGAGAAAAACATTGTCCTTGTACTCGCAAAACAACTTCAACGGATGAGTAAACAGCACGGCATACAAATTTATCTCACCCGCGAGACAGATACCAAAAGAACACAACTTCAACGCATTCAGGTCGCTAAGCAGAAGCAAGGACAACTTTTCCTCAGCTTACACTGTAACGCGTCTTTCTCACCGCATGAAAAAGGCATTAGGATCTACCT
>VXXH01000630.1 GCA_009835515.1 Candidatus Poribacteria bacterium | reverse complement strand
CGGTTGAAAGGCTGAACAATGAAGGACCTAAGAAATTCGCCTGAATACAACCAATGGAAAAATGAGGTTAAACACCGCGATGGCAACGCTTGCCGCCGATGTGGGTTTGAAAACAATCTGCACGTGCATCATATCAAACCCTTTAAGAAGTACCCTGAATTTGCTGTTGAACTTGATAACGGTCTTACGCTTTGTGGAAATTGCCATAGTCTGTTGAGGGGCAAGGAAGAGAGTACGGATCTTCAAACATTTCTCTGTGATGACGCAAACATCGGTGAGCAATTGAAGGCGATTGATGGAGGTTTCTCTAACTACCTGCCAAGGAAATTGCAATCTAAAACGCAGCGGACCAGAGATAATGCTGCCTTGGCACTGTTTTCTCACTTGAAGGTTTATCCGAATTCACTTGATGAAATGCTTCCACATCTTATTTATCTGGTAGATAGTGAAAATTGGGCTGATGAAAGTAATACTAAGCGTCAAGCGATTAGATGGCTTGAAAGGATGCAAACTTCGACTGTTACGCCTAAACAGCAAGCGATACATGATGAATATCTTGAGTTGACGATTGCCAATGAGATTGCGATACTTGAAGCCAGACCATTCCTTTTCAATTTTGAAACGGAGATGCTGAAGGCTCTGAAAGACCCAGAAACGGCAGCGGAGCAGGAGTTACGCAACGATCACGGTGAATTCCTGATTGCCAATGAGATTGCGGCACTCGAAGCTAGGCAGGACCTTGATGCTTTTCAAACGGAAGTGCTTGAGGCTTTAAAAGCAGTGCAAGTAAAGGCAATACAAGTTACCAGCAGACAAACTATAAGCAGATATGAACAACGTGTTGAACAACAGCGTGTTGAACAACGGCGCATTGCAGAACAAGAACGGCTAAGACAGGAAAATGAAAAAAGGGAGACTGAAGAAAAACGGCAACAGGAGATTATCTCAAAATATGGATCTCTTGAAGCATATAGGAGGCACCAGAACATTGAATCGTTCGTTGAGTCGTTCTTGCCCCTCTGCTTCTTCCTCGGAGTACCAATTTTATTAGTTTTTTTATCTCGTAGTTGTTAGTGTTGGATTTGCCAAAGTGTTTTTTCTGAAACATTCAGTACTATTCCACTTCAACAAAGTTTGCAGATGTGACACGGTCTGCTTATTTTCAATAGAGATGTTCTAAAAAGTGCTCTAAATATGTTCGTTCTCCCACCGAATTTTGAATGTATTGTAAGAGCAAGGATCCCCAAATTTTATGAAAGATTACGAGGTCATTGATGCCTTTATAGAATATTTACGCGAGCACGGTCATCCAGAACTTATGATTAATTGTCACCCTGACAAGGAAAACCGGAGTTCCCCTGACATAGATGCTATTGCTGGACCATTCGCCATTGAGCATACAAGCATTGACACGCTTCCAGATCAACGCCGCAATAACGATTGGTTCATTCAAGTCATTAAAGATCTCGAACAGGAACTCCAAAACCAGATTTCTTTTCGATTGAGTATCATCTTCCCGTATGATGCTGTTACCAAAGGACAAGACTGGATGACGATCTATGGAAAACTCAAAAATTGGATTCTTGAAAAGGCACCATACTTGGAATGTGGTCGTCATGTTCTTGACAACATTCCTGATATTCCTTTTCAGTTAACTATGTTCAAGGAACATGACCTTGCACCAGCTGTTCGCTTCAGTCGTTTTCCACCTGAAAACGATTATCTTTCAGACCGAATTAGAAAACTTCTTGATAGAAAAGCAGAGAAACTGAAAAAGCACCAAAAACTTGGGAAGACGACGGTCCTTCTCATTGAAAATGATGATATTGCCCTCATGGATATTCAGGGTAGAAAGATATTAAACGCTATACGGGAAGCTTATCCATTTGGTCTTCCGATTGGAGTTGATAAGATCTGGTACGTTGATACAGCAGAATTGCCGGATAAGATTCGTTTTCAAGATTTCACTCCCGATTTGTTGATAAGATAGTTTTCACCTAAATCTCTAAAGAACACATGGAAACCAAAAAATCACAAGAATTTCAAAAGTTGCTGGCTTCCGTAAGAGCACAATTCAACCTGTCTAATGAACTTGATAGTCGTCGGGAGGAAGCGGAACAGGGATTGAGCCAGCACGAACAGGCGTTTGTTGAGAAATACCCTTCAGGCAGTTGTCTGTTGGATATCGGTTGTGCATCAGGTCGATTGTGCTTTGCCCTCGCACAACACGGATACACTGCGACCGGCATTGATATCGCCGAAAAACAGATTGCACAAGCAAAACAAATTGCGGAGAAAAAGGGGATTGACGCGACCTTTCTGCATTATGAACCGCCTAAACTGCCGTTTCCTGATGCATCATTCGCGGCGGCTTTTTTGGAGAATGTCTACTGTTATATCACACATCGTGATGCAAGAATATCGTTTTTAGAAGAGATCGCGCGAGTGCTCCATTCGGACGGTCAACTTTTTATATCTCAACCCATCCTTGATGCCGTTTTTGACAATTACGAACCGATTTACGATGCCAACTATCATCAATTTGCAACGGACTACGAGACATTGGAAGAAGGCGATAATTTTTATTTGGAAGCGTCAACCTATGTGCATCACTTCTTTTTCAAGGACCTCAAGGCAGAGTTCGACGCATCACCGTTTCAGCTGCTCGATTCGTCTGTAAATGTAAAGGACGATGATAAGGTAAGGTGTGTTTTACAGAAGCATGTATCGGATTAAGAAGGCAAAACGAATGCGTTTTTGAACTTCTTGAACCAACGTGTAAAAAGTGCGACAGCCTCCGGATCCTGGTATTTCGGTGAAAACTGATAAGTGCCTTCACCTTCCTCTCCGTAAGATAGCGAATAAACCCCGTGTGCCTGCCGCGCGATTGCAATCACTCCGAAAGCCTTTCCGTTCATGTATGTGATTTTTTCAAAAGGTTTTTTGCTCCCTATAGCGATAGTGATGACTCCATAAGCGCGTGCATATCCAATTGCGATAACACCAACAGAGGACATAACACCTATAGATATGATGCCGCAAGAGCTAAACATCCCGATTGAAATCACGCCAAAAGCGAAATTACCGATTGAGATAATTCCAAAAGCGAAGTGACTCACGGAAACAATTCCAGATGCAAACATTCCGAATGCTATGTGTGGAAATCCCACGTCTAACAGTAGAGATTCGCCTGCATGCCACAGACGTAAAAAACCGGTGATGTCAACTTTTGTCTGCTCTAAATACCATGCAATCAGGTATGCTATGAAAGGCGCGCTAACCAAGAGGACTGAAACGATAAAGATGGTGTTGAATTTCTGAACGTATCTGTTGAATGTCCTTTGAAAGATTTCCGCATCAAGTGGATAGTTGTGGGTATCTTCAGTTTTTATCTGGTTTTCTGAAATCTGTGACATCTCTGTGCCCTCTAATTAATGGCAAAACTAATGCCTTGAAATTGTGTGGATGGTAATTGGGTCTCTATCAACGTTGTGAGAGGTTTTGACCGGTGAGGCGGTAATACTTATCGGCAAGTAGGGCGCGTTTTGATTGGAGCTGCACCAGATATGTGCGAGCATCGGTTAGCAGTTGCTTGTGCTCAGTGACAATATCTTGTAATTGTGAAGCGGTTTCTTCAAGTGTGGTTTTCTCTTCCTGCAGCTGTTGACTCTTTTCCTTCGCTGGTTTCAACGCTTCTGCTTCCTCAGCATCTAACTCAGCGAAGATAGTTAAAAGTTCTTCATGCTCTTGTTCTGTCAAAGTCCCTTTTGCTTCGCTGAGTCTCAGTTGTTCTAATCTGTGTCGCCTGTTTGTATGTTTCATTATTGCGTCCTCTGTTAGATTTTAACATCTATGTCTGTGCGTCCTAATCGGCAGCCACGCTTTCCAACGGTGGGAGTTCGGGGTAATTCCCGCGCGCATTTCGCCACGCGATAACACCTTCAGCAACCATCCATATTTGCAACGCCTCTACGACGATCCCAAATCCGAAAAGCAGATATTTACCGGTGAAGAGCCAGCCCGTCTGTAGATCGAACATTTGATGCAGCATTGCCCAAGCGGGCATGATGAGCATGACGACCATCGGGAGGAACGCGAACCAGATCGGTTTGTTACGGCGCACGAGGTAGAAGACGATCACCATGAACGCTAATCCTGCTAAGAGTTGATTCGTTGCGCCGAAGAGGGGCCAGAGTGTCAATCCGCCACTACCAGGCCCATTCGGTCCCTGTAGTAAGGCGACAGCAGCCGCAAGCACTAACGCAAACGCAGTAGCGACGTAACGGTTCATTAGCGGCTTGATGTTAGCCGTCTGCGCGAGTTCAAAGATGACATATCGCTGGAGGCGTGTCGCGGTATCAAGTGTTGTGGCGGCGAAACTGGCGACGAGTACTGCCATAATTGCGATACCCATCTTAAGCGGAATGCCGAGCGACGCAAGAAAATTCCCGCCGCCATCAACAAACGCGCTCACCTTTGCCTTGAGATTATGACTTGCCCAACCGCCAACTACACGTGTCGTACCATCAGCATTTGTTACTGTTTCGGAAGTAGCATAACGGGTTCTCCATGCATCTTGGTCGGTGATAGGTACAGTGCTTTCTGCTTGGACGATGGGTTCAAACCTGTAGTTTGCCCCGGTCCCGGTGCGGTTGAAAATCCCCATCCCGATACCAGCACAGCAAGCGAGAATAACGATGACTGCGAGTCCACCCTCAAGCAACATCGCACCGTAGCCTACATATTGTGCGTCACTCTCGGATTCAACCTGTTTGCTGGAAGTCCCAGAACTCACCATACAGTGGAAACCACTCACAGCGCCACAGGCAATCGTAATAAAGAGGAAGGGCCAGATCGGTGGCGCGTCGGGCGGGATGTCTGAAGCGATAGCAGGGGCGGAGGCTACGAGGTCTGCTTTGCCTGTGAAACCTGCTACGGCGAGTCCGAGTAGTAATAGGAGCAGTGCTAATACGAGTTCGTGGCTATTGATGAAATCACGGGGTTGCAGGAGTGTCCACACGGGTAGTACTGAGGCAATAAAACAGTAGACAAAAAGCACCAACGTCCAGATGACAACGACGTTCAGGTAGGTTTGTCCCAGTAACGGGATACCGAATAGTTGACTTAAATCGATCGGTAGGAGGTATGCACCGACACCCATCCCGATGTACATGATGCCGAGGGCGATAATGGATGGGATAAGGATGTTACCACCTCTGCGGTAAATCCAGATACCGATGGCGATAGCGATCGGGATTTCCACCCAGACGGATAAAACTGACTCAGGATAGTAGGAGAAGATCAGGGCGATGACTAAACCGAAGATTGCAAGGACAATCGTCAACCCCATGAAGAGGACGAAAAGGAAAAGGAATTTTGCGCGGGGACCTATCATTCTCCCCGCGACTTCGCCGACACTTTGTCCCCGGTTGCGGAGTGAGACAACAAGCGCGCCGAAATCGTGAACAGCCCCGATAAAAACCGACCCCAGGATAACCCATAGCAACGCTGGCAGCCATCCCCAAAAGACGGCAATTGCGGGACCTACGATCGGACCTGTGCCAGCAATGCTTGTGAAATGATGTCCGAAAATAATCTCCTTTTTGGTCGGAACGTAATCGACATCATCTTTCAGTTCTTGACTCGGAACCGTCGCTTGCGCATCTAATCCAAAAATCTTTCTTGCCAGCCATTTACCGTACGTATGATAGGCGACGATGAAACCGACGAAACTCAAAACCGCAATGATAAGTGTATTCATTTTTTAATTTTACCTTGCGGAGGAACAACGGGCGTTAGACCTATCGGATGCGTTCCTTAA
>VXXH01000449.1 GCA_009835515.1 Candidatus Poribacteria bacterium | reverse complement strand
AAAATGTACAGAATACATCAGAAACCGATAATTTGACCGTAGGTCAGATTATAGCAAAGGACCATAGTTAAAAATATGAAAACTTACGGATTTGGTATTATTGGGTGCGGAATGATCTCCGATTTTCACTCCGCCGCGATTTCTGAATTAGACCACGGGCAATTAGTTGCAGTCAGTTCACGGAACGCTGAAAACGCCAAACGGCTTACCGATCGATACGACGTTGATAGCTACACCGATTATTCAGAGATGCTCAAACGGGACGACTTAGATATCGTCTGCGTCTGTACGCCGAGCGGGGCGCATTTGGAGCCCGCTGTTGCCGCCGCGGAAGCCGGTAAACACGTTATCGTTGAAAAACCGTTGGAAATCACCTTACGACGCTGCGATCAGATTATTGAAGCGTGCGATGCAGCGGATGTTCGACTCTGTGCTATCTTCAATTCACGTTTCACTGAAAGCACGCAACTCGTTAAATCCACAATTGAGAGCGGTCGGTTCGGCAAATTGACCTTAGGCGATGCCTACATCAAATGGTACCGTTCCCAAGAGTATTACGACAGTGGCGGTTGGCGCGGCACGTGGGACCTTGATGGTGGCGGCGCACTCATGAACCAGTCTATTCATGCCATTGATCTACTCCAGTATTTTATGGGTCCCGTCAAAGCCGTTCAAGCGTTCACCGATACATTGGCGCACGAGCGGATAGAGGTTGAAGATGCCGCGGTCGCCGCGCTCCGGTTTGAAAACGGTGCCCTCGGTGTCATTGAAGGTACAACCGCTGCTTATCCCGGCATGCTTAAGAAAACCGAAATCTCTGGCACACACGGGACTGTCATCTTGGCGGAAGAGGACATCGTGACGTGGGAATTCGACCCGGAACTTCCTGAAGATGCCGAGATCCGAGAGAAATTCGCCCAAAAGACAGATACTGGTGGCGGTGCCTCTGACCCGCGTGCGATTAACCATGCCAATCACCGACGGCAGATGGAAAACCTGATTAATGGACTTGAAAGCGATGCCTCGCATCTCGTTGATGGACGCGAGGGACGCAAAGCCGTTGAGATTATCCTCGCTATCTATCAATCCAGCCGTGAGGGATGTCCCATTGAATTACCGCTTTAATAGCTGTCAGTTATCAGTTTGCCTCGCAGTGAGAGTCGTCAGTTAAGAGACTTTGATTAGAACTTACGCATACTTGATGAAGTGTCGTTCGTAGTAGTGCGATTTATCGCACGTTCCAAACGGGCAATGAATTGCCCTACTACGAACTGCCCCTCAACGCAAGGTTGACGAAGCACTTTCACGAGAACTTTCTCCGATGAATTCGTAAATTTCTTCGACTTCACTCGGAGAAGTCAAAAACCATTCTGTTCTGAGTGACCTTTTTATATGTTGCCCGCGCTCCTTCAGCTCATTGTGTATGGCCCTTTCTATCTTGACTGGATTATCATCGGTTTGAATATGGAGACCCAACTTGAAATTTTCTGGATCTGTAACTTGCTCTCTAAGTCTTTCCTGTAGTGAACGTTCAGCAAGACCGATTTTGCATTCCCAGACATTTTGCCTCTTGAATTTCGCACTATCTCGATCCCACTGATAATAGTAAAGGTAGACTGAATTCCTACCGGAGCCGATACTCCGTTCGGACTTGGAGAGTGACCAACTGCCTGTCAGGTTGCCTAAATCTATACCATACTGCTCAGCAATAGAATTGATGAGTTCAGCGGCAGCGTCCTTCCTGAGTCGCATGCGATTACCGAACCGTAGGGGCATATTCCGTCCATAGTCCCTAATCCACCACTTGAACTTATCAGCCGTGTTGTAAGTTTCAAGCATTAGATCCTCAATAGACTGTTTATAGGTATCGGTGCTGGTGACCGTTTTGATATCAGCAGCTTTAAGCCCCGTTCTAAATTCAAGTTCTTTAGTTGGAGGGTTTTGATTCAAAGGCCAATCCCAGCACAAAAGTGCAAGTCCGCGAGCAGAAATACAACTGTCAGCGTCCATTCTAACTTGTAGATGTCCGTTCCGCCAAGCAGTTAATTCTACTACTTGCTCTATCGGTATATTTGATGCTTTGGACAAAGATTCAAGTTCTTTAGCAATCGTTTCAGCTGATTCTGGTAAATGACGGCGTGAGTACTTAGAAGAAGGATAAGCAAGATAAGAAATTTTTTGTTTACCTGTCTTTTCCTTATTATGCTCAACACACACTTTAATCCTTCCAGCGGTCTTACTTACGGATACCGACTGTATCGCTGATACATCGACAGTATGGTTTCCTCGGAAGATAACTTTCATTTTTCCCTTTGGATTGCGTTTGTCAAATGTCTGGAATTTCTACTGGTAATCAAAAACTATCTTAATCGCTTCGTCTTTCTTGTTGAGTGCCATTTCAAATCCGAGTTGTGCTTCTGTGAAAGGTAGATGATGTGTAATAATCGGTGCCACATCCAAGCGCCCTTGGGCAATCATATCCATCGCCAGCGGGAAGTCGTTCTGTGCATCCGGTCCGACGGAACCGATGAATTTGAGGTTCTTACGGAAGAAATCCGCGAAGTGAAAATCGTAGATGTGGTCGTCTGGTACCCCGAAGGCGAGAAGTGTACCTTCACGTTTTAAGAGTTCAAGACACTGGTTGATAGTCTCTGTTTGGTGACCGACGACCTCAACAACCAGATCTGCCATCCTACCTTCCGTGATTTCTTCAATGACGGCGACGGGGTCTTCCTTGGCCGCGTTAATCGTATGTGTTGCACACATCTTCTTTGACACTGTGAGTCGGAAATCGACCAGATCGGTTGTAATTACCGTCTTCGCGCCGAGGTTGCTCAGCATGTGTGTAAAGAGTAATCCCATCGGTCCCTGTCCGATAACGACTGTATCAAGGTTGAGTAGGTTCGGCAGTTTCCGACATGCCCAAACCACAGTACCGAGCGGTTGGGACATCAGGATGCAATCTTTTCGTGGGAAGTCCGTCAACGGCATGGTAACGCTTTCATCGGAGAGGAAGTATTCTGAGAGTCCACCGACGTGGCGTGGTAGCGCGAGCACCTCATCTCCTATCTTGAATCTATCTGATTTGCTGTCTGTGACAACGCCTATTGCCTCGTGAATCGAAAGCCCCGCTCCGAGTGGGTAACTTTCTGCTGGGTGTTCGAGGACGAACGATGGCATATCCGTTCCGCAGATGGCACTGTGGACGGTTTTAATCATCACTGTGCCGTCGGGATAGTTGGCGAGGTTCGGTTGTTCTATGTCAATAATTTCGATCTGACGGGGTGCAACAATTTGCCCAACTTTCATATTTTTAACTATGGCCTCTTGTGATGAGGTCTGTACTTGATCGCTTAGGCGTACAGGTTCCTGAATTGTTTTAGATGAGAAGGTTCGGATTTAGGAATCCGACCTACGTGCTATTTCGTCGAGTATCAGAATTACAGTTTGGTTAGTGCTTCCAAAACGTGTTGATGGAGTTTTCCGTTGGTTGCGACAATGCCGCGATTTTCTTGCATCCGTTTGCCTGTCAAAAAATTAAGGGGTGCGCCATTCGCGTCTGTGACCGTACCGCCTGCTTCTTCAACCACAATCATCCCCGCGGCGTGGTCCCAGATGCACTCGCGGTAATCTGGAAAAGCCGGATTCGGGAGACGGATATAAAGGGACGCTTCGCCACGCGAAACGACGCCGTACTTCGCTTGGCTGTCCATTTGGACAGGTGATGCTGTAATACCGAGTGCGTTCGCAATGTTGGCATGTGCCTCGCTGTCACCATGCGTGGATTCGACACTCTCTGCGAAGCGGTGTACTGCTTTTGAGACGTGTACGGGTTCTAAAGGTTCACCAGTTTTAGTGTAGAGTTGTGCGCCTTCACCGCGAATTGCAACAAAAAGGCATCCGCGCTCAGGTTCTGCAGCGTCCAGTCGGTAGGGCAGATTCGGGCACCCCAAAACACCGAGTTGAACAACACCGTCGACAATGTAAGCCAAGGCAATTGCGTACTGGTCGCGACGCAAAAAACCTTTCGTGCCGTCAATCGGATCAAGCGTCCAGAAACTTGGTCCGACTTCACCGCTTCCCCTATTAATCCATTCGCAAACAGTTTCTGCTGAAGGCGATGTGTCTTTGTAAAAACGGTTCACGTAGACTGTAACGCGTTCCAAGAGTGAAGCGTTCTCTTTGAGTGCCTGCGCGTCCTCCTCCGCGACAATAGGGTCGTCAGCAAAAGCATCACCAATCACTTGACATATCAGTGCCTGCGACCCGAAGTCGGCAACGGTTACAGGGCTTCGGTCTGCCTTTTGAATTGCATCTGTTGACACCATCTCGGCTTGCACCTGTTCACAGAGTTGTATTGCTTTTAGGACAGCATCAATGGCTGTTT
This sequence comes from Candidatus Poribacteria bacterium, assembly GCA_009835515.1. Classification (GTDB taxonomy): domain Bacteria; phylum Poribacteria; class WGA-4E; order WGA-4E; family WGA-3G; genus WGA-3G. The sequence goes on along the minus strand of VXXH01000449.1, from coordinate 1,439 downwards.
GTATTTTTCGGCTTTCAGCCGTCGGCAAAGAGGGTTTTTGGGTTGTCATCAGTTTCCTGTTTGGTTTTAATAGTTGTCAGTACGATTTTCTCTCACTGCGAGGCATGAAAAATCTTTCGGTTATCAGTCATCGGACTGACTGCTATTTCAGCGACTGTTAAATTTATTCATTACTGTCAGAATGTCGTCTCTGACGAGGGTTTCAAGCGCATCAACGGCGCGATGTACCGTATGTTCTATCTCAATTTCTTCATCCTCTGAGAATTCAGTGAGGACATAATCGATTAAAGCACCGACGGGTTCACCAATGCCGATGCGCAAGCGCGGAAATTCTGTGGTGCCTAAGTGATGGATAATAGATTTCATTCCCTTTTGCCCTCCATCGGTGCCCTTCCGCCGCATCCGAAGCGCGCCGATGTCTAAGTGGACATCGTCGTAGACGATGCAGAGTTCCGGCAGCGGAATCTCAAACCGCCTAACGAGTGCCGCGACAGCAGCACCGCTGTTGTTCATATATGTCATCGGTTTGGCGAGGATGATAGACGCGTTGTGCCATGTTGTCTGTATAACAAGCGAGTTGCAAATTGATGTGTGTGTCGGTCGCTGCTCGGAATTTCGTTGGCAGAATTCTTCATAGAGCGCGTCAATCACGCGAAAACCGACGTTATGTTTTGTCTGTTCGTAGCGTATCCCTGGATTGCCAAGTCCAACGATGAGTTTTACTTTTTTGTCCATGCTTAGTCCGGTTCGTGCATTATATCGTTTTATTCGGGAAGGCGTAAAGGTTGCGAGAGGTTGAGGTGCCCTGCGATTGTTTTCACTTCCTCGCCATCAATTAAAATCTGAACCTGTTTAATGTCATCAGGGAATGCGTCAAAGACGGTTTTGAGAATTGCCGTGACCGTCAGAAATTCTGCTGTTGTGCCGCCAATATGTCCATTAGTGAGATGGCTTGAGAAGTCCAAGTACGCGGTCTGTTGGCTGTCGATGTAGACTTCGTTGAGTTCTGTTCCGCGGGGGATCGTGTTTCTGAAGTTCGGCGGTGTTTCCTGAATAAGTGCTCTGACCACCTGACTCAAGCGTGGCGCAAGTTCTCTATGGAGTCGTCGTTCAGTTTTAATGGGAACGAGTGTAAGCGTGGTAGCATCAAGCAGAAATAGATTGACCTCTTGCGGTTCCGGTGGCGTATCTGAAGGGTTGGCAGCAGTCGGTAGCAGTGGTGGTGCAATTGGCAGCATCACTCGCTTTGATCTTTCAATGAGCAGTAGTGTCACACCGAGACAGATAAGGGCCGCAATGAGGGTTATTCCCCAGATGACTAAGAGTCTCGAAAATCCGGCACTGTTAAATAGTTGTCGGTTGTCGGTTTGCCTCGCAGTGAGAGTTGTTCGGTTAAGAGGCAAACGCGGATAATAAAGTTTTTCTCTTAACTGATAACC
>VXXH01000093.1 GCA_009835515.1 Candidatus Poribacteria bacterium | reverse complement strand
TTTCTGCCCTACTCCTTACGCTGATACCACTCCCCGCACTACCAATAGAATCTCCTATCCATTTCACAGATGTTACCGATGTTGCTGGTATCCACTTTAAACACACAGACGGTGCAGCTGGCGAATTTCATCTTCCTGAGACGCTCGGCGCAGGCGGCGCATTTCTTGATTATGACAACGATGGCGACCTTGATCTCTATCTCGTCAATAGTGCTGCACCAAGTATGCTTTACCGAAATAACGGCAATGGCACTTTCGCAAATGTCACTCCGTCTGCCGGTATTGACAATCAAGAGAGTTATGGACACGGTGTCGCATGCGGAGATTACGACAATGACGGTTACGTGGATATTTACGTAACCAATTTCGAGGCGAATCGACTCTATCATAACAATGGCGACGGTACGTTCACCGATGTCACAACGAAATCAGGTACAGGCGACACGCGCTGGAGCAGTAGCGCGACCTTTTTTGATTACAACTCGGATGGCTACCTGGATCTCTATGTTGTTAACTACCTGAATTATAAGTTAGATGCCTCCTATCCTCCGTGTTTCGAGACTCCCGCGTTCGGCGCAACCGAGAGGGTGCGCGGTTACTGCCATCCGAAACACTTTGAAGGCGCGCCTGACAGGCTCTATCAAAACAACGGTGACGGCACCTTTACCGATGTAACGGAGGCTGCCAACATTCGAGATCCGGGCGGCATGTTTCTCGGCAAAGGATTAGGCGTTGTTGCCGCGGACTTTGATGCAGATGGTAATCCTGATCTCTACGTTGCCAACGATGACACACCAAACTATCTCTTCTATAACAAGGGCGATGGCACTTTTGCCGAGATTGCCATCCTCACAGGTTGTGCATACAGTGCTGATGGCATCGCTCAAGCCGGTATGGGGGTTGATGCCGGTGATTACAACGGCGACGGCTTTCTTGATCTCTTTGTCACCAATTTCTCTTATGAGACGAATACCCTCTATCGGAATAACGGAGACGGCACTTTCACTGATGTGAGTTATAAAGCGCGGCTCGGTGAGGAGAGTTATCTCGCTTTAGGGTTCGGCACCGGGTTTTTCGATGCCGATAATGACGGACATCTCGATATTTTTGTTGCTAACGGGCATATCTTTCCGACCGTTGAGCGAACCACAGATGTGCTTTCGTATAAGCAATCGAATCAACTCTTCTGGAATCAAGGCGATGGCACTTTTGCTGAGGTCGGGTTTGAGGATCGTCCTGCTGTCAGCCGCGGCACCCTCTTCGGAGATTACGATAACGACGGTGACACAGACCTGCTTATCACACAGCTGAACGGCGCGGTGACCCTCCTCCGAAATGAGAGTCAAACCGCCAACAACTGGCTCCGACTCAGACTCATCGGTACTCGCAGCAATCGCGACGGCATTGGGACACGCATAACATTAACGCTCGGTTCTGAATCCCAGACGCGCGAAGTACATATCGGGTCAAGTTACCTCAGTAGCAACGATCCGAGGGTGCTCTTTGGAATTGAGGCGCGCGATGTCGTTGATAAACTTAAAATTCGCTGGCAGAGCGGTGCTGTACAGATATTGGAGAACCTCACAGTCAATCAAGAACTCGTTGTAACCGAACCTCTTTCAGAATTAAAAGTAAGATAACCGTGTAAATCCTCAAACCTGGTCAAGAATTAACCAGAAACCTGACCGAAACGAAGTGGAGGGAAGACCAGGGGCCATAGATAAAAAATGATAAATTGGCTTGGCTTAACCTATTTGCAGTGCCAGATTTGCAGATCAGATGCCAAAGTGGCACGAGTTTTAGTGTGCAATCATCCGTTTTTGACCGCTAAGGGAAAAAGAAGAATGGCACAAATCTTGCTACACTTGTGTTGAACTAACTTAGATGCAATTTAATGAGGATGTGTGTAAAATAGATACAACAGTGGAGGTTCATCATGAGATTTGATAGATTAACAATTAAAACACAAGAAGCACTCGAAACAGCACAAAATTTAGCAACAGATGCGCAAAACCCTGAACTTAGCGTTGAACATTTAATGTTGGCACTTATCAAACAAAGTGACGGGATTGTCACACCGATTTTTCAGAAATTAGGTGTCGATATTGCCGGAGTTACGTCAGCAATTGAGGCTGCCGTTGAAAAAGCACCCAAAGTGCAGGGCACAGCTTCCGAAATGCGCATCAGCCAAGCCCTACAATCCGTTTTGGATACCGGATTCAAAGAGGCGACAGCACTTAAGGACGCGTACGTCAGTACAGAACATCTTTTGATAGCGTGTGCCGAAGCAAAGCAGACGGAAGTCGGTAAAATCCTTCGGGAAGCCGGTGTAACGAAAGACAAAATCCTCAAGGCACTCGTTGATATCCGTGGCAACCAACGCATAACCGATCAGAATCCAGAGGACAAATACCAAGCACTGACCCGATTCGGTCGGGAACTCACACAGGAAGCGATTTCAGGTAAACTCGACCCGGTCATCGGGCGTGATGATGAAATCCGACGCGTGATGCAGGTACTTTCTCGAAGACGGAAAAATAATCCGGTGCTAATCGGTGAACCCGGTGTCGGAAAAACAGCGATTGTGGAGGGGTTGGCACAACGGATCGCTGACGGTGATGTGCCAGAGAGTCTCCGTGAGAAGCGGCTCATCGCGCTTGATTTAGGCGCGCTCATCGCAGGCAGTAAGTATCGTGGTGAATTTGAAGATCGGTTGAAAGCCGTTCTTGCTGATGTGGAGCAAGCAGAGGGCCAAGTCGTTCTCTTTATTGACGAACTCCATACCATCGTCGGCGCGGGGGCTGCTGAAGGTGCCGTCGATGCTTCTAACATGCTCAAACCGGCATTGGCACGCGGCGAATTGCGGTGTATCGGTGCGACAACGCTTGACGAGTATCGCAAACACATCGAGAAGGACGCTGCCTTGGAACGCCGATTCCAGCCTGTCCAGGTTGAAGAACCGTCGGTTGAAGACACAATCGCGATTCTGCGAGGCTTGAAGGAGCGTTATGAAACGCATCACGGCGTGCAAATTCAGGACAACGCTATCGTTGCCGCTGCTACGCTCTCAAAACGTTATATTTCCGAGCGATTCCTACCCGATAAAGCCGTGGATTTGGTGGACGAGGCCGCGTCGCGCTTGCGAATCGAGATTGACAGTGTCCCAGTGGTGATTGACGAGGTGGAACGGCGCATCATCCAACTCCAGATAGAGCAGCAAGCACTGGAGAAGGAGGAAGACAGCGCATCACAGCAACGCCTTGAAAAACTGATTGCTGAACTCGCTGAGCTCAAAGAACAGGCGGACGCACTCAAAGCCGCATGGCAGAACGAAAAAGCGAGTTTGACGCAGATTGGCGAATTAATGGAGCAGATTGAGGCACTCCGTATTGAATCCGAGCAAGCCAAACGCGCAGGCAACCTCGGTAGAGCTTCGGAACTCGAATACGGTAGGATACCAGAATTAGAATCGCAACTCAAAAACGTTCAAGAGGCTATAGAAACGAATACGCAAGGTACACAGATGCTCAAAGAACAGGTCGGTGCAGAGGACATTGCCGAAATCGTGGCGAAGTGGACCGGTATCCCTGTTTATCGACTCATGGAGGGCGAGACCCAGAAACTGATCCACATGGAAGAACGTTTGCGTGAACAGGTGATCGGACAGGATGAAGCAGTGAGTGCTGTTTCTAATGCAATTCGACGCGCCCGTGTCGGTCTCGGTGATCCTGAGCGACCGCTCGGTTCTTTCCTCTTTATGGGGCCCACGGGTGTCGGTAAAACTCATCTCGCCAAATCACTCGCCGAGTTCTTGTTTGACGATGCGAACGCTATGGCGCGCATTGATATGAGCGAGTACATGGAAAAGCACACCGTCTCCCGCTTAATCGGCGCGCCGCCTGGATACGTCGGCTACGATGAAGGTGGACAGTTAACTGAAGCCGTCCGACGACACCCGTATTGCGTCATCTTGCTTGACGAAGTTGAGAAGGCGCATCCGGAAGTCTTCAACGTTTTGCTCCAGATGCTTGACGATGGTCGGATGACGGACGGGCAAGGACGCACGGTTGATTTCAAGAACGCGGTTGTCATCATGACCTCCAATATCGGGAGCCAGTGGATTAGCGATGCACTTTTGGATGGAAAAGAAATTCGTCGGAAGGTGATGGAGGCGGTACAGGCGCATTTTCCACCCGAATTCTTGAACCGTATCGACGACTTGATTATCTTCGACCGACTCGGTATTGACGAGTTGAAACGGATTGTCACATTGGAACTTGCGCAGCTGAGCGATCGCTTTGCTGAAAAGGAGATGACTTTAGTGCTTTCTGAATCAGCAAACGAGGAACTGGTAAAACGTGGATTTGATACAGTATACGGTGCGCGTCCACTTCATCGGACAATCCAACGCGATATCCTCAACCCATTGGCGATCCAGATGTTGGAAGGTACTTTTCACGATGGCGATGCGATCACTGTTGATTTTGAAGATACGGAATTCGCCTTCCGGCAGGCGTGATTTAATTGCCATAGGGCGAGGTCTTGGCACCTCGTCCATCCTTTTGTCAAAGACAGTCTTGACACAAACTTTTTCCTGGTAAAATGTGTGGGAAATTTGACATCCGTGTGATTCTATGTTATATTACAACGCATAGACCCGCGAAAATACAAGGAGCTATATCGTGAAAAAATCGAATTGTGCCCCAACGGAAATTCCAGCCAAAATGCCAAAATCAGGTTTGCGAAAAGATGATGTTGAAATTGCGAACAGTGACATTCCGCCTAAGAAAGAACGACAGGGGCCCGTGCCGCCCCCGAGCTATACCTTGGAGGAACTCTTAGCTAAAGTGCCAGAACCGACAATCAGAGAGCCAGAACCCAATTTTTCGGGTGAAGTTGACACGGGGCCACCAGTGGGCAAAGAAGTATGGTGAGATTAGCTTATGTATGTTCCAAGACACGGTGATATAGTGTGGATCGACTTCAATCCACAAATAGGTCACGAACAGGGAAAAGAACGTCCAGCCCTTGTTCTATCCGAAGAACTCTACAATCGCAGACTGTGGTTGGCGATTATGTGTCCAATTACGACGAGTCGAAAACCTTATCGCGTAGACCTTGATGTGCCTATTCCTGCTGGGGTAACGATCCGCAATAGGAATAATACTGAGGTTTTTGAACTCACTGGAGTTATACAGGCCGATCACATTAAGAGCCTGGACTGGTGGGAAAGACGTGCCAGATACGCAGGAGATATGCCAGATGCAACGGTCATTCAAGTTTTGCAAATACTTGGGAAGCTCGTGAAAATCTGGTAAGGAATTATGAAATGACTTCGGGAACGCGTCTGTAGATGTCCTGCAATGGTAGCTCGCATCCGATCGAAGCAAGGGGTAACACGTCTTCAGGTGCTTGAAACTCGATCTGCACCCACTGCATCTTGGCAAGGCGATAGTGTTCAACGCGAATCCTATCCTGTAAAACGAGGATGTATTCCTGCAAAGAGGCAAGTTCTTGATAGTACCTAAATTTTTCGCCTTTGTCATACACTTCGGTTGATGGCGAAAACACCTCTACAACAAGGGTCGGATTGAGGAGTGTATCGAAGACATTATCCTCAAAAGCGTTCTGCTGTTGAATTATAGTATATCATGAGAAGGATTGCAACCGTCTTCAATGAGTTTTTCCGTAGTTTGAATCTGCCTTTCAAGTGCTTTTGGCTTTAGTCCCTACTTTCCAGGCGCGATGCTTACCTAAAACAGGTGGAAAACTAAAAACTGCACGATTATATTTGTCTAACAAACCCTCCTTGACAATTCGATGTGTGCAGGGTATAATTA
>VXXH01000616.1 GCA_009835515.1 Candidatus Poribacteria bacterium | reverse complement strand
CTCCAGACTTTTCGATGCTCGCCAGTTCTGGCGTTTATCCAGATGTCAATGGAGATGGAGTTGTGGATGTGAGAGATCTCGTTGCGATTGCAGCGGAAATAGATACTTCTGCAGGTGCGCCTACACTCTGGAAAAACCCATCTGAGTTATATGGTCTGATACCGGAAAATCTCAAGCGATGGATCGCTCTTGCCGAGGCACTTGATCCACAAAATCCTCAGACTCAAAAAGGGATTGCTGTCTTAGAGCAGCTTTTAAGAGTTCTCAATCAGGGAGAGATTCTACCACCAGAGACGGCACTGCTATCGAACTATCCAAACCCATTCAATCCAGAAACGTGGATACCGTATCAGTTGGAGAAGTCGGCAGAGGTAAACATTTCTATCCATTCTTCGGATGGGCAACTTATTCGGCAGTTGGCGTTTGGACATTTGCCAGCAGGTATATATCACAGCAAATCAAGATCGGCATATTGGGATGGTCGGAATGCGTTAGGAGAGTCTGTAGCAAGTGGCGTATATTTCTATACACTGACCGCTGGTGACTTTATTGCTACTGGCAAAATGCTTATCCGAAAGTAAGATGGATTATGCTGAGACCGTTCAGTTAGCGGTTTTCAACATTTTCGTTGCTTGATAACTAAGATAACTTTTTAGAGTTTTCCGTTAGTCTAACTAAAGTGTTAAAAAACCAGTTGACATTCCCAACTAAGGACTTGAGATGCTTAATAACCGTCCGAACATCCTGTTAATTACTACTGACCAACAACGTGGCGACTGTCTCGGCTTGGATCCCGACGGTCCGAACTGCTTACAAACACCAAATTTAGATTGGATCGGTCATACCGGCACACATTTTCGCCGCGGGTATGCTGAATGTCCGAGTTGTATCCCCGCCAGACGAGGGCTGATGACGGGGACGGCTCCAGCTGCTAATGGTGCCGTCGGTTATAGAGGCGCACAATGGGATCCGCCACACACCTTGGCGGGTGAATTGTCCACAGCTGGTTATCAAACCGAAATGGTCGGCAAACTCCATCTGAATCCGATGCGTAAGCGGTACGGTTTCGATCATATACACCTGGCTGATGCCACTCGTGGTAACAACAACGATTACGTTGAGTGGTTGCAGCAGTACCATGGTCGAAACGACGTTGATCCGGGTATGGCACACGGGGTCTCTGCCAACGGCTGGGTCGGTCGCCCGCATCATCTCCCCGAAGAGCAGATGCACACTTTCTGGTGTATTGACCGCGCCCTCAATTTTCTGCGAAAACGTGACCCGGCTGCGCCGTTCTTTCTCAATATCTCTTTCATAGATCCGCATCCACCACTGACACCACCACTCCACTATTACCAACGCTATATCCAACGGGAGCTGCCTCCGCCTATAGTGGGCGACTGGGCACCGGAATTTGAAGGTGCACAAAAAGGGTTGGATCCAAACGCTTGGGAAATTTGTCTTGACGATTACGACATGAAATGCGCCCGTGCTGCTTATTACGGGATGATCAATTTCATTGACGATCAAATCGGTCGTCTGATTCAGTCTGCTGGTGGATTTAGGGACTGCTTCGTCATCTTTACCTCCGACCACGGTGAGATGCTCGGGGATCACAACCTGTACCGTAAAACCTGGCCATACGAAGCCTCGGCGCGCGTGCCTTTTCTCATGCGGGCACCCGCGAAATGGGGTTACCCGCAAGCATCTGTCTGTCAAAGTCCCGTCGGTCTACAAGACATCATGCCGACTATTTTGGATGCAGCCGGGGTCGAGATCCCTGACACTTGTACCGGCAAAAGCCTGCTGCCTATCATGCGCGGTGAGACAGATCGTGTACGCGACTGTCTACACGGTGAACATTCCGGGTGCTATGAATATAAACATGGGAACCACTATCTAACGGATGGAGACCATAAGTACATCTGGTATTCTCAGACCGGACAGGAACACCTCTTCAATCTTCAGGAGGATCCACACGAAACACGCGATTTGGCGAAGTTGAGCGAGGCTGAAACGCTGCTCACACCGTGGCGGAATCGCCTAATCGAATTTCTACGCGACCGTCCTGAAGGCTTTACCGACGGCACACGTCTCATAACAGGACAACCTCACAACGCCTTGCTGCCTGACTATCAACCTGATGCTACCTATTCTTATCTATAACCCAAGTTGCCGCCTACAAAATTTAACGCTGAGGTCTCCTGGGTTTTTACGTCCTAAACTGTGAGTTTTGCGTATTTTGATGATTTCAGGTTTTTGGATGTACGCTACAAGTTAGGTATCTAACGATAATCTTGATGTATCCAGAGTTCACTTGCCTCTTTGCGCGCGGCGAACCAGTTTAAATACGCCTCCCGCTTTTTGGCTTGGATGAGGGCTTGGCGATGCCGGGCTTTCTCCGCCGGGTCCGTTCTGAACGCTTCAACATCCGGTTCTTCGCGCTCAACGAGTTGAATAATGTAAACGCCGTTGCTGCCTCTGAAGGGACCAGCGATGTCATTGACTTTCATTTGAAACGCTGCAAACATAACTTCTGCGGAATTGCCTACACCGGCGATATAATCGCTCGTCGGGCTGAGCGAGAACGGATTGCTCTCTTGAACGGCAAGCCGGTCTGCCGCTAAACCTTCAGGAGTCTTATACTTTTCGAGTAAAGCATCCAAAGATGTAGCATCCCCGCGTTGATTCAACAAACTTTGTGCATCCGCAAAGGCACGTTCTTCCGCCTTTTCTTTCTTTACCCCGTCAACCCTGCTTGTTCCTTCAATCACCTCTGCCTTTATCTCCTCAAAGGGTGGAATAGCCGCAGGTTTCTTATCAAGGACAGTAGCGACAAAATAGGCATCTACCTCCTGCCCAGTTCGTCTCTTTGCTTCAATCACCTTTATTACGTTGACTTCCATATCGAAAAGTTCATCCACTAAACCTTGATAGCCCCAGGTCGCGCCAATCTGTGGGATAGTCGTGGCATCACGGCTGAAGAGTCCTGTTTCCAGTGCGGTGAGGGAAAGTTGCTTATATTCTTCGAGTGCAAGTGCTTCATCATAGTCTCGGATTTCTATATCAAACAAGAGGTCTTCTGCAACCTTTTTCGCCTTGTCAACGCCGCTGACTTGAACAAGTTTCTGTTGGATCTCGTATTGAGCACTGGCGAAAGGTTGAATTTCTGGTGTCTTTTTTTCCTCCAATTTGATGATATGATATCCGTAGCTGGTTTCGACCAAACCACTAACTTCTCCGGGTTTTAGCGTATCAAAAGCTGCTTCTTCAAAGGGTTTTACCATATCACCGCGTGCGAAATAATCGCCCGGTGGGAGTTTTGGATTATTACCTCTTAAGGCACCACCTTGTACTGCGGATGGCCCCTCCGAATGCTTTTTGGCGAGTTCGGCGAAATCCGCGCCAGCAGCGAGTTCTGCATTGACAGTTTTGAGTAACGCTTCTGCCGCAGTTTTGGTTTCCGCCTTTTGTTCGTCTGTCGCGTTGTCAGGGAACTTTTTTAAAATGTGGCGTGCTTTAAGGGCTTCTGGTGTTGTAAATTCCGTTTGATTTTCCTCATAATACGCCTCAACCTCTTCAGGCGTAACGAGATCTGCAGGATTCACCTTGATAAACTTGACATTTACCTGTTCTCCAGTCTTATAGTTATCCCGATTTTTCTCAAAATAGGCTTCCGCTTCTGCGTCGTCAACCTCGATTATTGAGGTGTAGTCGTTGTACTTAAATTCAACAAACTTGATTTTCGCTTTATCAGCTTCAAGTTGGTAGGCTCGTTCTGCTTCAGCGTCGGTTACCAATTCCAGAGCCTGAACACTATTTCGGAGCGCATCGGTACTGAGTTCCAAACGGACATTTTCGGTATAGAGGTCTGCTACGCCCCACTGTTGGTAGAGGTTGTACTGCTTAACCCGATCTGCGTCACTTCGAATATAGTTTTTTACTTCCGCGTCGCCAATATCCACGCTTCCGAGAATAGTCTGTTGAACCCAACGATCAATTACGTTTTTTTGTATCTGCTCCCTATTGGGCGCGCCGCCGAACCGCTGGTTCCGCCTTTGAGATTCCATAGCGTTGGCAACAGCACTTTCAAATTCTCCACGTTTGACCTCTGCATTATTGATTTTGAGAACAACTTCCCCCTCAGGGTTTCCATCTCCGCCGCGCGTGTTGCTATAGAGGAAGACTGTCCCAACCAAAAACACAATGGCGATTACCCACATAAAGAGTTGCGCAATAAATTTTTCGCGTAGAAAGATAATCATGTTTTAAAGGTATCTCCTATTTGACTCTGCTAACAGATGCTCACATTATTTATGAAGAGGTGTTAATATATTATACGCGCAAACGAGGTGAATGTCAAATTATAGAACCTATCCTTCAGAGGCATTCAGTTTTCAGCTATCAGTTGTCAGTTAATCTGAATCGCAGATGACGCGGATGACGCAGATTTCACGGATTTTGGCATGTCCTGCCTCGGGGATACCGTTCCGATCCGAGTGCGTCGAAACCCAACGGTTCGGAGAACCCGCCGCCGTTATCAGGATAGAAGGCGGGTCGCGACCGAGAGGTCGTTTCTATAAGGAAATATCCTCAATTAGAAATCGGAATCACGCGAGAACTGAATGGCTCGGATTTACCCTTGGAGAGTAGAACCTACGTAATAGAATAAAAATTTGCTAATTTTTGGAATTTACTATATACTTATAATAGGTAACATCAAGGGTATTGCCCGCAAGTTTCATTAAAACTCAACAAAACGCACGATGCAGATTCAGAACGCAACAGATTTCAGCCTGAAATACACCTTAGAATCGGGACAATCATTTCGATGGAACCGAATAGATAATGCCTACTACGGTGTTGTAGAAGGACGTATCCTCAAAATCACCCAAAAAGGAACAACTTTGTGTGTTGAAAGCTCTACCGACGAAGATGAGACCCGTTTCGTGTCATATCTCCGCCACTATCTTGACATTGGACGCGATGTACCCAAAATTCTTGCTGAAGTCAACAACGATGCCTATATGGACCGGGCGATTCAGAAACTTTGGGGAATGCGGATTCTGAACCAAGAGCTCTGGGAAACAGTGGCATCGTTCATTTTATCGCAGAACAACAATGTCTCTCGGATTCGTGGCATTATCCGTCGGCTGTCCGAACGTTTCGGTGAACATTTAACACTTGCTGGATATGAGGATTACAGTTTTCCGAGTCCAGACGCACTCGCAACAGCAACAAACGAGGAACTTCTTGCCTGTGGCACTGGCTATCGAGCCAATTACCTTCGGGATACTGCAGAAGCAGTCGTTAATGGTGAACTCCCGCTCACAGCGATGAAACAGATGTCGTATTTTGAAGCGAAGCAAGAATTAATGCATCGAAACGGCATCGGCGAAAAAGTCGCCGACTGTATCTGTCTGTTTTCGCTTGGGCACCTCGCGGCATTACCGATTGATGTCTGGATAAAACGGATTTTTGAGACGCTTTATCTTCGCCGACGCGCGACGCACCGCGAAATACGCGAATTCGCTCACAGTTATTTCGGGGACAGTGTAGGATACGCACAGCAGTATCTGTTTCACTACGTTCATGAGTGTTCAAATTGGGCAGATGCCGAGCATTTGTCGCTGATTGAATCAACTGTTACCGCTGTGGAAAAACAGTGTGAATCCACCACGAGTTAATAAAGATCAGCAAGTTTCCATCTAAGCATTGTAGGTGTAAAGCGGCTGTCTTGCTTGAAATCGTAAGATTTCCTTTCATAGAGAAATCAACGCCTACAACTCAGGCAAGTTCTATCTTGCCAGAAAATTCGGTATCCTTTACGACACATTGTTTATTGCATTGTAACCG
>VXXH01000460.1 GCA_009835515.1 Candidatus Poribacteria bacterium | reverse complement strand
CCTATCGCTTATGACAGCGATCTCGGTTTCCTCATTGATGCCGACATCGTCATTAGTTCTACCGATGCCCCCGATTATCTCATCAAACGCCATCCCCTCGCTAACATCATGCGCAAACGCAGACACCGGTATATGTTTCTTATTGACATCGCTGTGCCGCGCGATATAGAACCGGACGTGAGTAAAATTGATCACGCTTTCCTTTACAATATTGATGACCTTGAAGCCGTTGTCGCCTCCAATCTCAAGGATCGGCAACAAGAAGCGACCCGCGCCGAACAGATTGTCACCGAAGAAGCGAAGCGGTTCTACGACCAATTGCAAGTCTTTCAGGTCAACCCGACTATTAAGGCACTCCATCAACAGTTTCGAGAGATCGCTGACACTGAATTGCAAGCCTGTTTCTATAAAGCAACACTCTCCGACGAGCAAGAGGCAGCCATCGCCTCTATGACGCAGGCAATTGTCAAAAAACTGCTCCACCACCCCATGCAAAATCTGCGCTACGCTGTCAACGATGGAGATGCCGATCACGGGCAGTACATCCAAGCCTTGCAAGAATTGTTTGCCTTGGATGTGAATGATAAGGAGACCAGTAACCAATAACCAGTTAAGAAGTATTAGGTTAATATAGCATCTCTTTAACTGGAAACTGTTAACTTCTATGATGCACAACTCGCTTGTAATCGGTACCCGTGGTAGTCAACTCGCACTTTGGCAGGCACAATTCGTCAAAGATCAGTTGGAACGCCTTTTTCCCGATCTCGAAGTCAATCTCAAGATCATCAAAACTACCGGGGACACGATTCCAGACCGTTCATTAGTTGGACTCGGCAAAGGGGTCTTTACCAAAGAGATAGAAAACGCACTCTTAGCAGGAGTTATTGATCTTGCTGTGCATAGTTTGAAAGATCTCGCAACAGAACTACCCGAAGGGCTTTGTATCGCCGCTATTCCGACACGCGAAGACCCGCGCGATGTACTCATCACCGCCTCTGGGCTCCCCTTGGAAGACTTGCTCAATGGCGCGACAATTGGCACCACGAGTCCGCGTCGAAAAGCACAAATCCTCCATATACGTCCGGATTTACAGGTCGTTGATATCCGAGGCAATATAGATACGCGGTTGCGCAAACTTCACGAAACCGGGCTTGATGGAATTATCCTTGCCGCTGCCGGTATCAACCGTCTCCGTAAGCCGGAAGTTATCACACAATTCTTTGATGTGGAGCGGATGGTACCAGCCGTTGGGCAGGGAGCACTCGCGATTGAAGCACGTGAAGGCGATACTGCTCTTGAAACCCTACTTGAACCCCTGAACGATCAGAAGACAGTGGCAGAAGTTACCGCTGAAAGATCCGCGTTGAAAAGTCTCGGTGGTGGATGCCAAGTACCGATTGGTGCGTACGCCAAACATGTTGATGATGAACTCTCGCTTATCGGTGTGGTCTGTCATCCAGAAGGTGCCCTACGTATTGTGAAGAGCGCGAAAGCGGCACCAAACGCTGCCGAACATTTAGGCGAAGTTGTTGCCGAAAAACTCCGGGAAGGTGGTGCAACTGGATTGCTGACGACGCAAGGGGCATTGAGATGAACGCGTCTGTGAATAAATTACCTACAGGTATCGTCTACATCGTAGGTGCCGGTCCTGGTGATAAAAATCTGATCACACTTAAAGGTGTCGAGTGCCTTCAGCGCGCCGATGTCGTCATCTATGATCTGTTGTTGAACGATGCGTTATTGGAACACTGTCCCACGCACACCGAAAAAATCAAGGCACCCGACCCAAGAATCCGAGCGACACGCCAGACCGAACTCAATCAGTTACTTGTTAAACACGCAAAAGTCGGTAAAATTGTCGTCCGCCTCAAGGGTGGAGATCCCTATATCTTTGGGCGTGGCGGCGAAGAGGCGATGGCACTCACCGAAGCAGGCATTCCATTTGAGATAGTTCCCGGTATCACCTCTGCGATTGCCGCATCCGCTTATGCAGGTATTCCCGTCACGCACCGAGATTACGCATCATCGGTCGCGTTTGTGACCGGACATTCCGCCGCACTGCGATCAGATTCAAATATCAATTGGGAACAACTCGCCACTGCAGTAGATACGCTTGTCGTCTATATGGGGGTTGCGCACCTCCGCCAGATTGTGGAACGGTTGGTAACACACGGTAGGCATCCGGCAACACCTGTTAGTTTAGTGCGTGTTGGCACAACATCGCAACAGCGAGTCGTCCAAGGCACCCTCGCCGATATTGTGTCAAAGGTGGCGGCAGTCCAACTCGAAAGCCCTGCTGTTATCGTTGTCGGGGAGGTGAACCGGCTACGCCAGCATCTCCGATGGTTTGATACTAAGCCGCTTTTTGGGAAACGAATTCTTGTCACACGCGCCCGCGCACAAGCAAGTGAATTCGCTGACCGCCTGGAAGCAAACGGTGCAGAGGTCATCCAGTTTCCTACTATAAAGATCCAGCCTCTTGAGCGAGTAGACGTGCCCCCGCTTGACAAATATGATTGGGTTATCTTTACGAGTGTCAATGCTGTTGAGATTTTCTATGAACGCTTGCGGGAAAATGGGAAGGATGTACGCACGTTCGGTGGCATCGAAATCTGTGCGGTGGGTCCGAAAACGGTTGAGGCACTCAACGACATCGGTATTCAGCCTGACTTTGTTCCGACGCACTCCCGTGGGAGTGCTATTGCCGCTGAAATAGAAGACATCAGCGGAAAGAAAATCCTGCTACCACGTGCAAAAATCGCTACAGCAGATCTCCCGAAGGGTTTGCGCGACAGAGGGGCACATGTTAACGATGTTCCGCTCTACGATACCGTCAAGGTCGCAAGCGATGGCGAGAAAAAGCGAGATGAAATTGAAACGGATCTCTTGGACGGTAGGATTGACCTCGTCACATTCACCAGTTCCTCCACAGTCACCAATTTCTTGGAAATGTTCCCTGCACACCCTAAGACCTTACTGGCGGATGTGCAAGTCGCAGTCATCGGGCCAGAGACACAGAAAACAGCGATAGAACATGGAATACAGGTTGATATGGTTGCAGAGAAAGCCACAATAGAGAGCCTTGTAGAAGCGGTTATTGCGGCTTATTGCAATCTGTCTTCTTAATTGTAGGAGGGATTTGTAGCCCCGATGCCTCATCTATCCAAAAATCGGGAAAACATAAGGCACAATCACCTTTTGATAGACAGTAATCGTCCCAAAAATCGAATAGTATCCTGCGCACAATACGAGTCCAATCTGTTTCCATATCGGAGGTTGTATCTCCTTGGGTAAAAACTTCCGGTTGACGTAAAGCGTATGTAACGCCGTAATCACCAATAGATACCCACCGATCGTCGCCGATACCAAGATCATAAAGAACGGCTTCGCGAGATACATCGCGATAACACCCCACAGGATATAGACCCCGAGAATCGGATAATAGATCCATTTTGCGTTGTGTTCACCGAGGTTTCGCGCACGTTTCAATCCTGTCCATATAATATCGGTATAAGTCCGAGGTACACCGTCCACACCACCGAGTTGTGTTGAGAACAGCACCCAGAAACCACACAGTAGTGTGAGATACCACATCACTCTACCGCCTTTTTCAGCGAGGCCTTCCGCTTGGAAGCCCGCCGCCGACCACTGATCCATCTCCTGTCCCGACGGTACAAATGCCAATGTCAGCATCGCAGGGAGCGCGATACCAACAAAGCACCCGAGCATCCAGATACCGTACTGCTCAAATCGGACATATTTCCACCACTCTTTGAACCGTTTGAGGTTTTCTGGTGAGATGCGAAACACCTTGCCCCAGTGTGAGAGGGTCACGTTCTGTCCACCGATCATGGATGGGATTGCACCCACGAGACTGCTCATGCCCCACCCTTTATCGCGGACGTAGTTGGTGATTGTGACGTTGCCTAAGCCGCCACTTCCGGCGTAAGCCGCGAACGCACCAAGCAATAGCCAATTGACCTGTCCATCTGGTCCTGGGGCGGGCAATGCACCGAAACTAAAGAACCCTTTGATAGCAGTCCACCACACGCGTGGTGGCACCATAAATAGGTCAATAATAACAAGGTAACTGATAATCCAGATCACCATGAAAAGCTGCACCTTCTCAAGGGCATTGTAAATCTTTCCACCGAACAGGACGATCCCTAAGCACGCGAAAAAGATAAAATATGCGAATAGACGCACCGTTCCACTATCCGCATCTTGTGGCATATAACCGATCCATGCCGCAGCGAGCGCCGTCGCAGCGGTCATCGCCCAACCCGGCCAAATCCCAAAAAAGTTAATGCCCGAATAGAAAGATGCCCAAAATGGCGCGCCCGGTTTACAGCGCATGTAGCCGCTCAACATCGGTTCGCCTGTGTAAAGCGTATAGCGGATCGCTTCTGTGTTCAGGACTACCTGAAGCAGAATAGCGATTGTCGCGATCCAGAGTAGACTCCCTCCGTATTGCGCAGTAATTGCGGGCCCCAACAACCATTCACCGCTCCCGATTGAACCCCCTAACGCAATAATACCGGGACCTAAGATGCTTCGGAACGCTTTCCCAAATTGATATTTCGGTGGTTCGGGCAGTTCGGCAACATCCCAATCGGGAAGCGTACCACCCGCTACACGTTCATTAGTATCTGCCATATTTACCCCTTATTTTCTTCTGTTTCGTTTACCATTCCCAACAGATAGGGACATTTAATTTCTCAGAGATGCCAGCGAGTCCTTGTAAGTGATTCACATGGATCGGAATGCCATTTTCGAGATAATTGTCGTAGTTATTCCACTCGATCTCACCGGGGAGATATGCCTGTTCCACGCCTTCTGCCGTTTTCGAGGCGTGTATCTTGCCAATGCCTTGCTGAATTTCTTCAACGTAACCGTCGTAATCTGTGAAACTCGAAATGTTCAGCGCGAAAAAGAAGTGTTCAGAGGGATCCCCCGATTTATTACACGCCATCAAGCCACCGCTCAGCGGACCGGCGAGAATGCCCATGATGAGTGCCAAACCGTAACCGCGGGGTCCCGCTGCGGGTGCTAAGAACCGTCCCTTGTCCGGATCGCTCGTGGGTTGTCCAGTATCGTCTATGAGCCATCCTTCTGGAATCGGTTTGCCATACATCCGAAGTGTACCGATCTTCCCCCATGCGGAAACGCCGCACGCCATATCCAGAACAATCGGATGCCTATCCCCAGTAGGCAGCGCGTAGCTCATCGCGTTGTTAGCGACTACCGCCTCCGCACCACCGGGTGCTACAATAGAGGCACCACCTGTATTTGTTGTCGAGAACCCGATCATCCGGTTTGATGCCGCCATAATCGAATAGCATGCAGCCGCACCAAAATGCCCAGCATTACGTACCCCTGCCGCGGCAATACCGGTGGTCTCCGCTTTCGCTATTGCTGTCTCCATAGCGCGTGTGCTTGCCAAATGCCCCATGCCGTTATCTCCCTCAACGACAGCGAAACTCGGTCCCTCTGTCGCAATGTGGAGTTCGGGTTTCGGGTTCATCTTACCATCAAGAACGAGGTTGAGATAACCGGGCAACGCGCGTGTGCCGTGTGAATGCACACCCCGCAAATCGGTTTGCACCTGATGTTTCGCGATTGTCTCAGCATCTTCGGAGCGCAATCCTGCCTTTTCGCAAAGCGTCCGAGCAAAGTCTTGTAACCGCGCTGAATCTACCACAATTTCCTGCATAACATTCTCTCCAAAATATGAATTCAGTGCCTATTGTAGCAAAGGCGGGCTTCCATATCAAGTATAATCCAGATTTTTCAATTGCTCTCAACATTCACTTGGACAAATCTATTCGATTAACGTTAAAATTTACACAATAAAAGAAGATGG
>VXXH01000864.1 GCA_009835515.1 Candidatus Poribacteria bacterium | reverse complement strand
ATATGTATCTTACAATTGTCTGATTTTTATAGAAACGCGGTACCCATTTCATCTCATGGATAACAATCAAGACTCCTCAAAAACTTCCACTCGGAAACAGTTCTATTTTTTGACGTTATCACATACCGTTCTCGATTCCTACGCGACGCTTCTCTCACATTTGCAACCGCTCCTGCTGACGAAGTTAGCTACAGCTGCAACCCGAAACAGCTTAGCGGGGAACTTCGTTTCAATTTACAGCGTATTTAGCTCATTCGGACAAATAGTCTTTGGATGGCTGTCAGATCGTGTGCGAACCGTGCATTTTCTGACAATAGGTGTGGCGTTTAGTGCGCTCGGTTTAAGTCTCTTGTGGCTCGCGCCCTCTACTAATATCGTGTATCTGTTGTTAGCTATCGGTGGTATTGGGGTCGCTGCATTCCACCCGCAGGCGACGACTTATGCGGGCGCGCTCGCTTCAGAGCAGAGAGGGATGGGTATCTCCATATTTCTGACAGGTGGCAACGTTGGACGGGCACTCGGTCCGCTGGTACTCCTGTTCATTCCGTACCGTTTCGGCTTGGAATACCTTGTCTGGGAAATGATACCCGGTTTACTCGTGGCGTTGCTGTTACCAAAAGTATTAAGATTTGAGAAGGCACTTGATTTAACGGTCAGCACGAGAGGTACACCCAGCGATGACCAAATCTCGCAAGAACCGTTTTGGAGCGTTGCTTCACCGCGCCTGCTCCCAATCATTGTGCTATTCGTTATTGCGGCGATGCGAACCGTTACCCTCACGGGTATCGAAACCTTTCTTTCTGTCCATTTAGCCGATCAAGGCTACTCAGACCAAGGACGTTCTCTGGTCATCGCGCTCTTTATCTTCGCGGGGTCAATGGGTATTTTGTCAAGTGGATGGCTTATGAGTCGCGTCAACACTTACGTTTTGCTATTGGTATCGCTGCTCGGTGCCCCGCCCCTTCTTTACTGGTCGTTACACACGGATGGGTTCAGTTTCCTTGCACTCCTCTTTTTAGGCAACGTCATTCTCACGAGTTCGATAACTGTTAACATTATTCTCGCGCAGATGATGTTGCGCGGACACGAAAACATCGCCTCCGGTTTAATGATGGGTGCCGCGTGGGGTGTCGGTGGATTTTTGAATAAAATTGTTGGTACTTTAGGAGACCAATACGGTTTGCCGATTGTGTTAGACGGTTTGGTGATGCTCCCGTTGGTACTTGCACCGCTCTTGATCCTGTTACGCGATCAACCAGACTTGTCGAAGCCAAGCGTCTGAAGTCGCTCCTCAAAAATTCCACAGCAGACTCAAAAAATGTGTGCTAATTAGGTCACCGAAGAGGAGCGCGTAATCGAGCCGAAACTGGCGAAGCTGGATACCGATGCCGCTTGTCAGACGACTCTCGCGGTAACCGAGGCGTAAAGCTAAAGGTTTGCTAATCTGATACTCTATGCCGAGATGCATCTGACCGCCATAGCGTTGCTGCCACTGGTAGGAGAAGATCAGTTCCCGATTGAAAACACGATTGTTAGTATACGCTACCCCTATATTCCAATTCGCAGGAATAGATTCTTTCGGCGCAGACAGCGTGTTCCACGTCAAAGTCGTCTTTGAAATGTCCTGAAGATTGACACCGAACGAGAGACTACCGAAATTCTCCAGACCAAAAAGCGCGTTAAAGTCCGGCAAACGGACAAGCGCGCCAACATCAAAACCGTATCCCCAACTGCCGTAATTGTAGATGTCAATATCGCCGCCGCTTAAGCGTTGCGAAATCCATTTGGCATTCGCACCGACCATAAACTCCGGTGGTACCGAATCCCTACCGAAGTTATCCCACCACGATTGACTGACAACCCAACGCGTGGCGAGTGTTAAAACATAAGCGTTCTCACTATCATTGAGATAACCCGCTGGCGTAAAGTCCGATTCTCTCGGTCGGTTTTTGGCGAGGCTCCGTCGTTCATCGGCACTTATATTCGGATCAAAGGCTGGAACGAGTGGATAGATTGGGATGTCGTCTACACCTGCCCGAATCCACGACAGCCCGAGATTGAGTCTCGGTAGGAGTTGCGTTGTACCGCTGATATAGTTGAACGTGCCTAACCCGGAACGCCGCGCGGCGTGCATCAGACAGAATTGATAATTATCGGAAACCGCCGCAATACCAGCCGGGTTCCAATAGGTCGCCGTTGCATCGTCAGCAATGCTAACATACGCACCACCTAATCCGAGTGCGCGCCCGCCAACACCGTTTGTTAAGAAATCACCCGTATAGTTTTCGGCGACAGCAGGGAAAATAGCAATGCAGCCCCACCCGATTAATATCATCACAAAATAGATGAGCAGGACAGTGTTAGGTCTTTGTTGTTGAAATTTGATCAATTGATTTCTCGTTTTTTTTCGGCGCAATTGTAACAGCACACGGCGTGTACTTATTATTTTCAGGACCTACGCAACGCGTAATGAATTATGCCACTACCAACTGTGCCTGTTTTAAGAGACACGGGCATTTGCGAAAGGCTATGCTTGTAATCAGGCGATTTATCACTTGTTTTGTGTAAATCCTAACTTTCAAACTCTATTTAAATCAAAAGCGTTCCAATAGTATTGGTACTGCGTCGATTTCCAATCGGTATAAATTTCGTCCCAACCCATCCGATTGAAATGCGGTAAAAGCGACCCTTCTGTGACCGGCTTCGAGCATCCTTGATAGCGGTAATCGACCGAAAGTCGAATCAGATCCGGACTCTGGTTCGGCAGTGCCTTATGAACGGCATGACTATGAAAGAAAAGCGCGTCGCCAATCTCGTAGTCCCCCGCTACCCAATAAAGTCCGTCTGCTTCCAGGGGTGCCGTATCAATGCCGAGTCCACCCGCGCCGAGTGCTGGTTTCACGGGATATATACCGCCTTGATGCGATCCAGAGAGAACTGTTAATCCACCCAACGCTTTTGAACACGCGCCGAGCGGTATCCATGCAGTATAGGTCTCCTCTGTGCCCCGGATATGAATGAAATCTTGGTGTGCAGGCGTTGTGTATTTAGTGTTTTCTGGGAACATAATTCTTCCAATATTCCGCGGATGCACAAGCGTCTTCTCACCGAACAGTTTATCCAGCATGTCTATGATCGCTGGATGGTGCGCGAACGCATGGAAAGATTCCAAGGATTGGAATTCATCTAAGACGGGCCAATAGCCGTCATCACCTTCCATGTAGGGACCACCCGTGCGGATACCATCCATGAGTGCTTCTCCACCTTGTGCCCATCCGTGTCGATGGCAGATTTCTAAGAAATCTTGACGCAAGTTATAGATGGCATCGGCATCAATCAAGCCACGGAAAAAGAGATAACCGTCCTGCCGCGCCTGCTCTTGCAGTTTATCGGGTTCATCTAAAAGTTCATTTGAAACATTAAAAGGTTCAATCCTTGCCATAAAACGCTCCTTGCTGACAAAAACAGTTGTAGACCTTAAGGATATTATAGCAACAAAACAGGTGGCGTGTCAACGGTGATTGGAAATAGTTGTCAGTTGTCAGTACTCAGTTATCAGAATCAGGATTGGAGACACCTCTTGCTTGTCCCCTGACTGCTATAGAATTACCAATTAGTTGTAAATCTTTTTGATCTTCTTCAAGAAATCAGAATTTCTGTCCAGTTAAGTTGTAGCAATATTCTTGCCCTGTAATTTTGAAAGTGTGATACAATTCGGAACAGTGTCCAATAAATGTAGAAACATATAGACGCACTATCAAAGCGGACCCTCTATTTTAGGAGATATTTCATGCTTAGCATCAAACACCTTGAAGCGATTCCGTTGAACGTACCTTTCTATCACGAGCGGGTCAGCCGACACATGCACCGTGCTTTGACGCACGGCGAACGGGTTCACGTTTACCGTGTTGAACTCAGCAACGGTGTTGTCGGATACGGCGAAAATTTATCAGATGAATCGGCGAACATTGAACAACTGATCGGGCAAAACGCGTTTGCATGTATGAACGATGACAGCGTCGGATTCGGTATCCAGATGTCGCTTTTTGACGCAATCGGTAAATCGGTGGATGTGCCTGTCTACCAACTCATTGGACCTAAGGTTCGCGAAAAATGCCCCATTTCGTGGTGGGATATTGATATGCCACCGGAGGATTGGGTGGCGGAAGTCCAAGAATCGGTGAAACGCGGTTATACGTCCGCGAAACTCAAAGCGCGTCCGTGGCGCGACATCTTCGCACAGGTGGATGCTGTCGGTGAGGCGGTGCCAGCAGACTACCGGCTCGACATTGATTTCAACGGATTCCTACGGACTGCAGATAACGCTATCCCTGTCTTACAACAGCTAGATAAACACCCGAATGTCGCTATCTATGAGAGTCCGTACTATCTTGGCACAGATGTAGAGGGGGCGGCGCGGTTGCAAGCGGCTATCGAAAAACGGATTGTAGAGCATTTCAACGAATCCTGTTTGCATGCGCGGTGTTGTGGTGGGTTCGTTGTCGGTGGTGGCGTGAACTCGCTGCGACGGACGAACGCGCTCTGTGCTTCGTTCGATCAACCCTACTGGCTCCAGATGGTCGGCTCAGGGATTACAACGGCGTACTCGGTGCATCTCGGTGCGGTGCTATCGCAAGCGGCACTACCAGCGATTACGTGTCATGAGTTGTGGGAATCGGATCTGCTCGAAACGCGGCTTCCGGTGGTTGAAGGAACAATTCAGGTTCCCGAGTCGCCAGGACTGGGGATTACGGTTGATGAGGCAGCGTTAGCAGCATACCGTGTAGATCCATCTACACCGACACCGCAGCACCTGTTCAATCAGACAGATTATACGTGCAGGGTACATATCCCAAACGAAGGCGGTGGCGAGACGGTTCACGATTTTGACAACGAGGGGGTCTATTATCCGGCGTTCAGCGAAGGAGAGTATCCGGGGTTCGTGCCGGGGGTTTGGATGGAAGTGGTTTGATGCCTTGGTAGGTAGATAGAATGAAAGAATGAACTGGGATTTTCACATTTTCTCTTTCTGATCTACCTGCCTTTCTAACACTTCTGATTCAAATAACAAACATGCCCGAATATCCTCTTGTACAATGTGAGGATAATTCTCAAGAATCTCTGTCTCACTCCAACCGTGTGCCAACAAATCAATGATGAATTCAACAGCTAATCGTGTGCCTTTATAGTAAAGCCCATAATTATTGAAACACATCAAATCGAAGCGATTCCCATCTTATTCCCCCCTGATAAGGGGGGTGTTTTTGCTGGGGTGTTTCTTCTAGGGGGGTTATCTTCGGACAAGTGTTCATTTATTTTCGGGTTTTACTATAATAACAGGTTTTTCTGTGAGAATATTTTCGTCACACACAATCCGTTCTGCTAATGTCCGTGGAATTTGACCTTGCATGATGTATATCCCTTTCGTGTTCCTACGATTCATATCACTCAGTGCTTTCATCAAAATAATCGGAATCTACGCGCTTGATTTCAAAAGTTTCGATTGAGGATACACCAACGTCGTAGTCAATCATAAGCTCCACAAGTTGATCGCCATCAATAAGAATAATATTGGAAGCGATTCTTTCCACGTATGTTATAGCTGATATAGTAAAATCTGATGTCGTGATGAAAATTCCCTTCCGAGCATTGCGTTCATGTAACGCTCCAACAAATTTTTGAAGTTCAGGACGTCCTACACTCCCCTCTCGCCACCGTTTAGCTTGAATGTAAATCATATCAAGACCAAGTGTGTCCTCTCTAATGATACCGTCAATCCCTCTATCACCACTGTGTCCTACGGTTTCAGCATCTTCAAGTGAACCACCATATCCCATCTCAACGAGTAGTTTAATAACGAGATCTTCAAAGAAATCTGGGGACTTACTATTAATTCTCTGTAAC
>VXXH01000305.1 GCA_009835515.1 Candidatus Poribacteria bacterium | reverse complement strand
TTGAATATCACACCGACCCGAACGGTTCGAGACCGTGAGGCGATCGTGCCGGGCTTGCATGCTATCCATCTCAGCCACGGGAAAAGTCCCGGTGAAATCGCACTCTATTTTCCAGAGAAACAGACCGTCCTGTTCGGAGATCTTGTGGTCGGTGAACCGATGGGCGCGTTGACTTTACTCGCCGATAGCAAACTGAGCGATCCACCGAAAGCAGCACTCGAATTGCGTAAAATCTTGGCACTCCGCTTCAATACAATTCTCGTCGGTGATGGGCACTCCATCTTTAAAGATGCACGTCAATACCTCGTTGATTGCCTACAAGCACGGCGCGATATCTATATCAACCAAATCCATATTGACGAAATTGAGTGGCAGTATAAAAACGCGCCACACCCTTACGATTTTGAGGATAAAGACATTGACCCGCTCATTGGCGGCAAGAATTTGGGGTATCGGATTATCCGCCTCCAACCCGATAAGATGAGTTTCCCGATGCATTTTCACAACTTCGGCGAGGAGATGTGCTATGTCATGGAAGGGAGTTGTACGCTTAAAACCCCACGCGGTGATGTGGAGGTAACGGCGGGGGATTTCATCGCATTTCCGCCCGGCACGGCCGGTGCACACAAATTCGTGAACGACACAGATGCTCCAGTTGTGTTCTTTATTCTGGGGACCACCACGCCGCATGATGTCAGCGAGTATCCTGATTCCAATAAAGTATTACCTTATGTCGTTGGAAAGATTTACCGTAAAGACCCAAGTCTGAGTTATTGGGACGGCGAGGTCTAATAGTTTAGGTATCTCTAACTTTTGTAGGACTTACGCAAATTGAGCAAATATCGGACATTTAGACGCAAAAAGCAATAATTTCCGTATTTTTAACCCCCTAAATCCCCCTTATCAGGGGGACTTTAAGAAGGAATTCGTAAGTTCTATTTTGATCTACGCATTCGCTGGTTCTCTTTTGCCCGTGTATCTTCCAAATCCGGATTGACAATCGCACGCAGGGCAACTTCCATTTCACTGCGTTTTGCTGCATATTCAGGCTTTGATGCCAAATCGTTATCCTCTAATGGGTCCGTCGCGACATTGAACAATTGCGGTTCGCTTCCGACGTAATGGCACAGTTTGTAATCTCCATCCTTGAGCATAAAACCGGCGTTCAGCATACCCATGTGATGGTACTCTGAGAATACAGTCCGCGTTACTTCGTTTGCTTCGTGTTGGGCTATCTCCAGCAGACTGTTACCCGATAAATCAGACGGCGTTTCCAAATCAGCGATTTCCAATAAGGTCGGCAAAACATCTACTAAGGAGACGTTCTGTGCCACGCGACGGGTCTCACCCGACGGCAGGCGCAGTATCAATGGCACTTTCACTGCGGGTTCATAGAAGCACTGCTTCTGCCAGATGCCGTGGTGTCCAGCCATCTCGCCGTGATCGCTGGTATAGATGACAACTGTATCTTCCGCCAACGGCGATATATCAATCGCCTGAAGTATCCGCCCAACCTGGGCATCAAGAGACGAAACAAGGGCGTAGTAGGAGGCTAACGCACAACGCACAGTGGCTTCGGGTGGTGGGATGTCGTTCCGCCATGCCCAACGGTGGTGTTGGATGATGGGATGTTGAGATTCGAGCGGTTCGTTCCATGTGGCAGGTAGTTCAAGCGCGTCTGGGTCGTATAGTGCGTAGAATTCCGGCGGTGCAATTAGAGGGAAGTGTGGGTGCATGAATCCGCAATAAAGCAAGAACGGTTTATCGTCTGGCGAAGCCGATTTTTCGCGGAGGAAATCCACTGCCAAATCTGTAACGTTCTGGTCATATCTCGTGTGTTCGTGATCTCCCGGTCCGCATTCGGCGACGTGTGAGTTGGAGCCGCGACGCGCGTCTGAAGTGCGTCGTGGTGGCCGACCGGTTGTGTGTCGCCACCGAGGTAGATCGTCAAGTAGGCGATGAGAAAAGCCGAGCAGTCGATCCGTCCCATTGAAATGCGTCCGTCCGCACAACACAGTTTCATAATCCGCTTCCGTCAAATAGTCGCCCCACGTTGGGTACTGCCGATCCGCAATCGCTCCCAAATCCCACGCTTCAATTTGGTGCGGATAGCGTCCGGTGAGCATGGACAGGCGTGAAGGTGTACAGATTGGGTAATTGCAATAGGCGTTGTCAAAGGTGTAACTCTGCTCGGCGAGGCGATCAAGATGCGGTGTCTGGACAACAGGGTGACCGCTATTTCCCATCACAGCACCGGCGTGTTCATCTGAAAATAGGAAGACGATGTTCATGAATCTTAGGCTGAAGCCCGACCTCTTTTTCTGTTGGTTTGGATATCGAAATATAGTATAATGCTATCACATTGTTGGTAAAAAATACAACCCGTATACGCAACCGTTGCGAGGTCATTTAGTTTTAAATAAATTGTCGGATTGTCTTAACTTTTGAATCTTCTTTGCCAAGTCCGACGCGGTCCTTACGAATGGTGTTTGTAGCTACAATCTCACCAAGGGTTGGTTGCTCCGATCTGCTATTTGACAAAATGGGAGAGTTAGGTGATAATGATTCTATTGAATAACGAAACCAATTTTGACTATAGACCATAATAGGAGAAACAAATGAATAACGAAGTCATGACGAATGAAGAGAACTATGCTTTTGATGTGGCAGGCTACCTACACATCCCAGGTGTTCTCAGTCAAGAAGAGGTGGCGGCACTCAACGAGGCATTAGATGCAGTTGAAGAGAGTGAGACGTTGTTGGGTGGGGACAGTCCGCACCGCGAAGTGTTCCGCGACCTACTGGTACATCCGACATTGGTCTGGTATTTGAACCAGATTGTGGGACACGGCTTCCGACTTGATCAGGCACCGCAATTGTTGGGGCAGCGCGAAGACGAAGTCGGCACAACACTTGTCGGTGGCGATGAACCGAGAAACCCGTCCTTGGCATATCGTCAACAAAACGGTCAACGACGTTGTCAAGGCGTAAAAGCGGTTTGGGCATTGGACGATGTTTCCGAAGGCGACGGTGGCTTTGTTGTTGTTCAGGCAAGCCACAAGAGCAATGTCGAAACGCCGCACGACTTGGCGACCGATGTCGATGATATGGGGTTGGTGATACAACCAGCACTCAAGGCAGGCGATCTATTTTTGGTCGCGGTGCCCACGCTCCAAGGCGTTCGCCCGTGGAAAAGCGAGCCGAAAAGATTGTTGAGCTACTGGTATGCTGCGCGTGCAGCAATTCAGTCCAATCCAATTGGACCTTACTCAGAAACCGAATCTTTGCCGGGATGGGCGGACGAAGCAACACCTGCGCAAAAGGCGGTCATGTATACCCCTGGGTACAAGGGTTCAAGTCCACCGCCTGTGCTAAATACAGACGGCGAAGAGACATGGGTAGAGGAAGACTCGTCCATCGTTCATCCGTCAATTTATACCCGCGATCCAGATTCTGGAATTGATGAGAAAGAGTTTTATTTTTGGGATCTGAACGGGTATCTGGTGGTGCGTGGCTTGATGGACGAACAGTGGTTGGCAGAAGCAAATGAAGCAGTAGATAAATTCCAAGATCGCATCGTCGTAGGCGAGGAATTAGCTCGCGGGTCAATAAGTCAGGCTGGCACAGGTCGTCCGCTCCTGCCGGGTTTGTTAGACCTGCCGGATCCTTATAACGCCCCATTTCGACGCATGATTGCGCATCCCGCTGTGGTGCAGCGAATGAATTGGATGGGCGGCAGCGGCTATCGCATGGGTGGCGCGACCGTATTCTGTGCCGTTCAAGGCACATCGGGGCACTCACTCCACGATGGAAATGAACCGATGACTCCGTCACGCGGTTATGCTTTTAAGAACGGACGCAGTTATGCTGAGACCGTCACCATTACATGGCAGTTGCGCGATGTCGAACCCGGACTCGGCGGTTTCGCATGTGTACCCGGATCTCACAAGACACAATACTCCATGCCACGCGGCATTCGGACATGCGACGATACCATGGGTTTGGTCGTACAACCCGTCATGAAAGCCGGGGATGTGCTCTTCTTTATGGACGGCGGTTGCACACACGGTGCCTTAGCGTGGAAGAACCCAATCCCCAGACGTGGGGTACTGATTAAGTATCAGTCGAAAAATGTCAATTGGGGCGGTGGTGTGATTGATCCGAAAGACCGGTGGGGCGATATGGTTGAAGATATGACCGAGGAACAATTCGCTGTAATGCGGGGCCCCGAACGGGATGGTCGGCACCGGACTGTACCGCGGCTGGTTGTAGAAGACGGACAGGTGTCCGTTTCGTATGACCCTGAAGGCGATAGTTATGCATCAAAGCATCGCCGCAAACCCGGTGAAAAACGCGAATAATCGGAAAGGGATATCGTATGAGACACAGTGAGGTGCGATGGGAACGGATGTTTCCCGATGAATTAGAAGCGGCGTTTGAGGCGTGTCCGATGGTGTATCTCCCTTATGGGTTGTGTGAACCGCACGGTTGGCACAACGCAGTCGGGATGGATGCGATTCGGGCACACGAATGTTCGTGTCAGGCGGCGCAAGCACACGGTGGGATTGTCGCACCGCCGTTTTACTGGCACTGCCATGAAATCGGGGGCTACGGTTCATGGGGACACAATCAAGTGAATCAAGAACGACCGTGGCTGACAGCGATACCGCCTTGGATGTTTTTGAAGAATATGTGCTATCATATTCGAGCAGTGGATGCACTCGGTTTTCACGGCGCGATTCTGTTTTCGGGGCATTCGGGTCCGCATCGGTTAGATGTGCCGGTGGTGATTGAAATCATGCAGGCACATGTCGGGGTTCGGATGTATTCGACGATGAGCATCGGCGCGGATATCGAGCGTTTTGAGGACGGTAAAGGCTTGGGCGGGCACGCCGGACGTGGTGAAACGTCTGTGCTTTGGGCGGTGGCACCAGATTGTGTAGATATGTCGCGGGTGCCGACGGATGATGCCCGCGCCCCTGATTTCGCAATGGGGTCTTTCAACGAATCCTCCAGTCGCCAAGTCGGGGAACAGATGGTGGCAGATATTGCGGCGCATTTCGGCGAAAAAACAAGGGAATTGCTATCGGCATATAAAGCAGAAGTGTCGAACCACACACCGTTGACTTTTGACGATGTGGAGGGGATTTGGGAAGACGAGATCCGACCGAAGTTGGCTGAGTTCGCTTCCTTGCGGTCTCCTGAACCGGCACCACCTTCCGATTCCCGCTGGTATCCGAACTCGCAAGTGCCAAAAAAAGGGCGGATCCTTTAACATATTCCACCGCTAAAGCAGTGGGAGTGTGTCAATATGCAATTTAAACATCTCAGCCAATCAGCACTTGTCCGAAAGATGTCCATTTGGGCGATCTCAATCGGACTCCTATTTTTCGGGTTTTTCTCTAATACATGGCGAGTCGCTGATCAGAATTGGTTTGCGACACATCAGAAAGACACCGAAGCGCATGTCATGGGAAGAATGGTCAAATCTCGCCAAGATGGCATCTTCTCAGCGGGGGGCCTGAATGGTTGGGGAACAGCGAAAAATACGGATGCGGAATGGATACCTTCAACGGAGCTGGGTCCCCAATATACAGCTTATCTTTACAAGCTCTCCTTTGAAAAATTTTCAACGTACAATTCGCAACCTGCCGGTCAAGGCATGATTTTTAGTCTATTGGATAGACTCATTCCTTTATCACCGCAAATCAAGTTATGGTCATTCTATGCGTTGACAGCAGTCCTCTCGGCAATCGCATTGACCACTATTATTGGCTGGTTCTATGAAGAGTTTGGCGGGTGGGTCGCGATATTCGTTATCGGTTCGGCGGTGCTTTCTCAATGGTTGACGGTCTTTGGAAAGAATCTCTGGTGGAGTCTGTGGGCATTCTACTTGCCAATGAT
>VXXH01000845.1 GCA_009835515.1 Candidatus Poribacteria bacterium | reverse complement strand
GTTGACTGCCATCGGGATTCATCATATAAATTTCAAAGTTGCCATTCCGATTTGACGAAAACACAATTTTCTCAGTCGTAGGCGGTTTCGCAGAGACAGAACACAGTAATCCTAAACTTAAGCAATAGAAGAAAAAAATACGTAGCAGTTTCATGGAAAATCTCCCCTAAAGTTATGTTGTCAGATAGGTAGCAATTTCTGTGCCAATGTAAAATAAGGGAAAGAACTGGAGATATAGCGAATTTAGTGGGTTTGGCGTGTGTATAGACTGCCCGAAACGGGGCAAACAGGAAGATAGCTGCACGGATTTGTGCAGATGTGGATGGGAAAGAGAAAGGATTATGGGACAGCAGAGCTGCTGCCCCACGATAAGAAACTATCGAATGGCGATCGGATTGCCGGGTGAACCCGTCGCACCTTTGAGACGCAGCGGTGCGAAACTGAAAGCGAATTCGTAGACTTTCGCCGCCGCTAACTCCTCTGTGATAATATTTTCAAGGTTGTAAATCCCGTGTTTAACGATAAACAGTTGATGCACCGGAAATGCGAGGGTTTCATCAGGATTCGGAACCACCTCGATCCCCCAGTTATCGGAACAGAGCATTACAATTTTCTGGTCAACGAGGTATTGCCCTGCTTCCATGCCGATGCCGGGTTCTGTGGCGGCGTAACGATCGTTATCTGTCATCCAGAATTTACCCCAACCTGTATGGATAATCACGACATCGCCTGGAGTAATCTCGACGCCCTGCTTTTTCAAGGCACCTTCCAAATCGGCGCGTGTAATCTCATAACTATCGCCGAGGACTTCAACGCCTTTATAACCAGCGACATCAATGAGTACGCCGCGTGTTACGATGGGTCCTACGTTCTCCACACCGAGTTCTGTGAGCCCTTCGGCTTTGGCGAAATCGTGCTGGTCTAATCCGTTGTAGTAGAGATCGCCGATACCGATGTGTCCGAGCCCGTCAAATTGAGTCCCGATTTGACCTATCTCGCCGCTGAAGATCTCCTCAAACCACGTCGTTTTGTTTTCACCGAGGGGTCCTGACATCGCCGGAATTCGTAGGCTATAGTGCCGCGTTCCAAAGACAGGAATACCACTTTCATAGACTCTGCCGAGTTGAAAGACTTCACCCGTTTTGATTAAACTGGCGGCTTCTAACACTTTTTCCGGTGTTAATCGGTTAACAGCACCGCGCCGATCGTCGGCACCCCATTCGGAAGGGAACCATGATTCTTGTGTGAGGGTAACGGTTGCTGTGAGGGCAAGTACGCCAAAGACAAGCCCAAACAGAATAAAAGACTGGTATTTTTTCGACTTTTTGAACATAATTACCTCCTGAAATAGTAGTCAGCAATCAGGGCAGATTTTTTAAAAAAATCCTTTCAGCAGTCAGTATCAAGAGATTAATACTAAACGAACTCCTCTTAACTGATTACTGGTGGCTGACAGTTATTAACGAACAGATACAGACCCTGTATCTACAAATAACGAAAGGTCCCATGGCATTTACTTCAATAGCCTTAATTCTGCTGTCAGCATTTTGCCACGCTTTATGGAATTTCTATAGCAAATCCAGCAGAGACACACGCATCCTCTTTTTTTGGTGTGGATTTTACACCGTAGCAATAGCGTTCATTGCCTTTGGTATCAAGCACCCAGTAATTCCGAAATCCGTATGGATCTATATTGCTGCCTCCGCACTGGTTCATCTGTTCTACCGTCTGTTTTTGACGCACGCCTATACGGTTGGCGAGATTTCGTTCGTCTATCCGATTACGCGCGCTGCGCCAGCGTTCTTACCACTATTTGCCTTTATTTTTTTAAACGAACGCATTTCCGCACAAGGTCTGGTCGGTATCCTATGTGTGATGGCATCTATAGTGCTCTATCAACAACGCGAAGCACGTATCCAGTTCACAGCGTTTCTTCGCTACCTTCGCGAACCGGATTCCCTCTGGGCTTATGCAACGCTGGCGAGCGTCATTGGATATTCACTGATAGACAAGCAAGGAATGTCTGAATTTCATCGTTATTCTACGGATGTTCCTTTGTGGCGAGCCGTGACCTACTATTTAATGGAGAACAGTATCTCGCAAGTCTTTTACGGACTGTCCTGCCTCGCCCGGTTTCCACACCAGCAGATTACCGAGATTGGACGCTCGGAATGGAAGCGGGCACTCGGAGTTGTGGGACTTTCGTTGACATCCTATTCACTCATCCTCTACGTTTTGATGACGGAAAAGGTGAGTTATGTGACCGCGGTTCGGCAGTGTTCTGTCATCTTCGTTGTCCTGCTCGGTGGGTACGCCTTGAAAGAGGCCTACACAAAACGCCGACTTATAGCGGCTGTTGTGATGGTACTCGGCATTTTTTTGATTGCATATCAGTAACTCATCAATGGACAGGCTGCTCCTGTATATCTACCCAAAGGACACTCCCAATTTGACGCTCCGTTCGGGGTGATTGTCCATCTCTATGTATGCCTCAACAGAATCTTCAAACGGTACCACGGGGTCAACGACATCTTCACAGTCAAATCTACCTTCTTCCAGCCACTTCCAGCAGGTATTAACGATACGTCGGAAATCCCAACGCGGATGATCGCGGTTCGGATCGCTGTTGGCACGCGCAAAGATGATATTCGGAATGTTGACATGCGCGACAGCACCGAGGTCGAGTCCGCCTGTGCATGCTTTCGCGCGTCCAGCGTAGACGATTGTTCCTTCAAAAGTGACGCTGCGAAGGGCATCATCAAGTGCTTCGTAGATTGCACTGGTTTCTACAGCCACATCAACGCCAAGTCCGCCGGTCGCTTCTTTGAGCACCTCGCCGGTATTGCAGGCGGTTGGATCAATAACAAGTTCTGCGCCTGTCTTTTCAGCGACTTTCCGTCGTCTTTCGAGCGGGTCCACAGCAGCGACGAAGTCTGCGCCTGCGATCCGTGCCATCTGCACCGTCATCAACCCAATAGCACCCAACCCAAAGACAGCGACGCGCTCGCCAACGCGGACTTTTCCATCGCGAATAGCAGACATTGCGAAGTGCAATGGATCATAGCAGACTGCCTCTTTCCATGTCATCTGGTCGGGCATTTTGAGGACACTCCCTGCTCGCCAGGTATGCGTTTCTTTGAGGTGCCCGTGGCTGGTGATGCGTTCCCCAATCTCGAAACCCTCGACCTCTTCCCCGATTTCAATAATTTTCCCGACGCACATATTCCCAAGTCCCATCGGAAAATTTGCACTGTTGTATCCGTAGTACGCTGTCAGTTCAGTGCCACGTTTGGGTGCGCCGAACTCGACTTGGACGCGGATACTATCTGCGGGGACGGGTCCGTCTTCGTACTCTCTTAAGACGGGTTGCCGAGGGGCGATAGCTACTAATTCTTTTGGCATGTTGGTCTCCTTAAGTGGTGAACGGCACACGGAGTGTGTCTACTACTTTAATGCGGGATACCTAACTGATGCATCCGACGGTGAATCGCCTCCCGTGCTTCTTGGAACGGACGCGAAAGGAATTCCAGATGGTCATCCTCGCCGTGGTGATGTGTTACGGTACCGTGTTCATGATGG
Source organism: Candidatus Poribacteria bacterium (assembly GCA_009835515.1). Taxonomy (GTDB): domain Bacteria; phylum Poribacteria; class WGA-4E; order WGA-4E; family WGA-3G; genus WGA-3G. The sequence goes on along the minus strand of VXXH01000845.1, from coordinate 2,334 downwards.
CGCGCCGTCTGCTGAATATAGGATAACCCGCCCTCAATCAAAGTTAACATATAGTTCGCTGTTTCTGGGTCGAACATCCACCACTCACCACCGACCGCAATATAGACCGGAGAGGTATGCGCAATGATACCGCGTCCCCATCCGTCGTGGTGTGGAACCGCTTGTGCGTAGTTAGGTCCACCGCATCGCGCCGCAATCCAAGAGTGTTTGTCCACTTTCAGATTCGCTTTCAGGCGTAGATGCGCTTTGCCATCTTTGTCCTCAGTGGAAGCGACGACCTGCCCTGCCTGAATAATCTGCAACGTATGGATCGGAAAGATGGAATCAGCGGAGGCTTCAACCTCAACCGTGCCACCGTTACCGGGTAGGTTAATCGTGCTACCGATGGGTTGCCCATCAACAGTAAGTCGGATCATGGGACCGCCGCTGAGGAACGTGTTTCCGGCACTCATGTATTTGCACCAGTTATCGTAATTGAATTGCTCGTTGTCAGGGATGTGAACGTACGTGCGATAGACACCTACTGGCACATCGCTACTCATCTTATCTGTGCCACCGACGAGCGGCAGTTTATACCCACAGTTGAGATAACGATAGTACTCAAGGTGTCCATACATGGCGTTGGTGAGGTATTCAACGGCATCTACACGTCCAGTGGCGATGAGTGTCGCCGGTTCACAATTCGGGTTCGGAATGTGCGGTAAGACGACAGTGCCACCCTGTGCGTGACACGCATCCGCCCAGTGCGAAAGCGTGACCTCCATATTTCCACCGAGTTCTGCTTCCCCTGGACCATCCGAACACCACGGCGCAACCTGCTCCTTTAGACCAAGTAGCGTGAGATGACCGAGAAGGTGCTGGCGATTCTCCTGTGTCGCGTAGACGATGCTCCGTCCATCGGCAGAGGTTGTGGGTCTTCCGATAAACTCCTCCGTATTCGTGAAGAGGTGTCCCCACTGCGAAAGTAGAAGATTCACAACGCCGAGGTCTTCGCCTTGTGCTTCGGTATGCGCACCCTGCGTAGAAAGAAAATGGACGTGTGTATCGCCACTGAAATAGCGTTCGGCGTTCATATTGCACCACCGCTTTAAGCGGAGTGTTAACTCACGTTGTCCGGGTTCTATGTTGACGGTCGTTCGTAACGGCGTGTATTCAAAGCCGCGAGCGACATCAACGATAACATCTCCACGCGGTAGCCACCCTTGACACGTGCCATCAATGTAGGCGTAACTAATCTGTCCGAGTCGTACATCACCGCCGATATCCACGTGCCATGTGCCCATGTTTGAGTTGACGTGTGCGTGGTGTCCGTGTGGTGCGTAAGGAACGCCGTGTGGCGAACGGAAATGGACGCGACACGGCACGGGTTTGCCTGTGTCTTCATCAATGACGGTGGTATGCACCCAATTTCTGCCAGAGTCGATAACCTCTACTTTGACGCGTTCGTTGGGTTGAACGACACCTTTTTCTTCGACTTCTCCCCAATTGACCGTGCCGAGTGTCTCACCTTGGTTCTTAACTTCAACACTTGCGGAGGGAGTCGCGGACACTTCAACATAGGCAGGGCTGCTTTTGTTGTTTTGGGATTCACCCCAGCCTTTGAAATCGTCGTTGATAAAGGCATCGGGAGCGTTCTCCGGCAATGGATACGGGTAGGTAGCAACGCCGCGGTCAACATTGACTTCCATATCAAAGGGTTTGTCGGCATCATCAGACTGAGGAAGGGTGATCTTGACTTCGCGGCGTGGACGCCGCGGTATCGGGTCTTCGTCGAGAGAACCGAGCGTGATTGCTGCAACAATAAACCGCCGTTCCTGCGGCTGAATCTCAATGGATGCCACTTCAGCATCGTCTCTTGGATTTTTCCATGTCCACAGATAGTAGTCGCGCGGTGTTCCTTGGCTTACTTCAGTTTGTCGGTTGCCCGCGGACCCCCAAGGTCCCTCATGCCGAGATGCCAAACTTTCCTGCCGGTCAGGTATCGCAAGGAAGGTTTGTTGTCCCCATCCCTGTGGCACACTACCGATCTCGAAACGTTCGCGAATAGGTACACTCTCGGTTTCACCATCGGTATAATGGAAAACATAATTGGCAATCAGTTTGCCGATCGGCTCACCTTCAGGGATGCGCGACTCAAGTAGCCGATGCACAAAAATCACCCGCTTCGGGCTTGCACTGATAGGAACTTGGATAGAATCGGTGTTAACACCTTCACCGAAACCTAAGAAACATTTTTCACTTTCGGAGATGTGGAAGGGGAGTCCGTGAAATGTTTGTTGTCCTAAGGTTGGCGTTGTGTTTGCACCGATTATTTCTGCGTTGACATTACATAAA
>VXXH01000448.1 GCA_009835515.1 Candidatus Poribacteria bacterium | reverse complement strand
CGACCAAGCAAAAGTAATTCTTAATCTTCTTAAGCATAGAAAATAATGCAAATCGGAGCTCCATTATATTGAGGTAAATATGAACGATCATCCTGAAGATCAGAAATCCATAGTGGACTATAAAGAAAGGTTCAAAGAGAAAGAATAACCGGTTTGTAAGCCTTATCCTCACGAACCAGATATAAAACTTGGTAATTACGAGGGTGCTAACCAATACCGGTTGTATTGTGCAGAGTGCAGTCGACGTGGGCGGAATGCAATATCTCAAAATGCACTGTCTACTGATGATATGGATAAGGCTGACAAGTTAGTAGCGAAAAAGAAAAGGGCTATTTTTTGAGACCTATGATCCTATTGAGGTAATAAAATGCGAAATACGCTGTGGACATTGCTCATCTTTTGTTTACTGACGGGACTTCCACCAATCCGAAAGAGTGAAAAATATGTTGACATTCTCACAGATGCAGAAAAAGTGAAAATAGAGCAACTTGTGATTGAAGGTAGATTACACAAAGACAACGTACAGCAGTTTTTTGATCGCTTTGCACTTGCTCCTCGTAGGGATACAGCGATTGAACATGCACTTGATTTATCTTTGGGTGCTTCGGTTGCGAGACATTGGGAGGGTGTCAAAAACGTGGTTGAAGAAGGACCAAGTTTACTAAAGGAACACTACCAAAAACATGGTTTTTTTAACGGAACGTGGCGAATAGTAAATGCCGTTGTTCAAATGCCATTCCGATCGTGGCATGAAATTTTTGCCGGGGACAAGGGCTTGGGGCAGAATCCGCTTGGAACACTTTGCGGGGCTGCGTCACTTATTATTGTTATTTTTTTGGTTGCTGAAAGGAGAATATAATGAAACGCTATACTATCTTACTGGTTTTTTTATTAATCTTAACAGCATGTGGCGATCAAGCGATCAATCTCAATCAAGTCATTACACAAGAGATCATCACCGAAGCCACAGACATACAAAATGTAGAGGAATCCACCGAAGCCGATAACCTATGGCTTATCACTGAGGCACTTGAACAGAAAGAGGAACTCCACGGTCAAATCATATCTATTGTCGGATACGCAGGCTTACAAGGCGAAAACTACAATCAATGGTTTATCCAATTATGGAATGAGCCTGTCGGTAACTACGATGATATGTGGAAATACGGGAAACATAAAGAGTATGAATCCGAAACAGAAAAATGGAATGTCTGCTGGACAAACTGTTGGAAAAAAGGGCAAGACTATGCAAGTATCCGCTACGCAAGCTCTTACCGCCGTTATAGAGCTCCCGAACTGACAGCACCAGAACTTAGACCTCTATCAGTTTTGGTGAATGGGAATCAAGACGCACCTTATTACGGAGACCCTGATCCGAACCTTACATTTGACAGCAACTTACAAGAAGAACCGAACATAAAATTAAAGTCTCTTGACAAATATGTTCTCAAGGTCTTGGTAAGAGATTGGGGACCGGGGGCAGGTCTAACACTCATAGAAATCGTAGAGCATACAGAAATGCCAGCAGAGCAACCGCCTGAAAGCATAAATGCAGACAACCCTATGAGCGTCAAGGAATTCAATGAACAATGGGAAAACTTTTATGATCAAACCGTATCCGTTGAGGGATGGGTCAGCAGATTTAGTGACAATTCGTTTCTTTCTTTTGGATTTTGGGATGACCTCAACGACCCGAATAGCGACAATATCACAGTGCTTATTCCATATAACAATCTGCCTAACTTGTGGAAAATAGCATACCACCAAGGATTAGAGAGAGGCGGAAAATTTGTCATAAGGATACGGGTTTACAGACCTGAAAACCATACAGTCCGACTAATAGTAAATGGTGTAAAAATCCACGAAGAATACCCGTTTGTAATCCTGTGGACTGATCGGAAAGTTGAAAGTGAATGAATCTGATGGATAAACCTTAACAAGTCCACCGCTTTATAGGTATCTGTTACAATGGGTAAAACTGCGGTTGGATATTGAAGCATTGATAGCCGCCGCATTGCATGTGGTCTTTTGCTGCCTATTATCGTTGAATGGGCGTTTTATCGCGCCCTTTTAACTCCTTTTACTGTTTGTGTCAACAAGTTTTCATTCACACTTCAAGACGGAAGATAGGAGTAAGCAGAAAAATAAAGTGAAAATCTATGAAAAGATTATCTTTACTGTCTCTGTTTTTTGTTGTTGGTTTATATGGTTGTGAAACGATCAATCCACTTTGCACCGAAAATTACTGTGTTGAGGGGAAAATCTATGGCAAATCCTTACTCCCAGAAGACGCTGAATATGGCGAACTGCCGATTAACGACTCTCAACTTCTCGGAGCAATTACCGGTAGCCCTGTTGCCCCTATAGCAAATTTTGTAAGCGTGTACCCGGCATCAGGAGGTACTATTTCAGCATTAGCGAAAATCCAAGTTTTTTTCGACAATCCACCTATTGGTGTCATAGTAACTACAGGTGAAGTCCATGCCGCCGATCATCCCCCGGCTCATTGGGAGGTGCGGGGCAATGCTGTGGAAATTTGGGGAAATCACGGGGTGTTGCCTGAAGGGCTGCTCGAATTGACGATTACATGGGCAAATGGATCACAAGAACTTTATTATGTCGTTATCACACCTGATTTCAATCAACCGAAAGTTGGTGGTGGCACAGTAGCAGACGGCGATACAAATGTCGATCCAGAGATCATTAACAGGAATGGGATTGAAATACAATTCAATGAAGAAGTCTCTGGCATCATTGAATTACAAAACACCAACGGTGACAATGTGGGTTGGATTGGCAGAGTGGCAGGCAACAAAGCGACGCTTGAACTTGTCAAAGGCAAAGAGATTGGATACGGCACAACCTACGTTATTGCAGGCGAAGTTACGGACGCTGCAGGAAATAGGACGGTGATTCATATCACCTTTGCCACCATAATTGATGAGTAATATCAGATTTGAGTACCAGAAACGAGGTACTTATTGAATCCCAAACAATAAAAAAACGAGGATAGTATATGGGTATAAGCAATATAGGAGGATTGATTTTGAATTTTGGAAAAGGACGGTTCAAAGAGCGAGCATACCCCATTTGTAAATCTTACCCACACGAACCTGATTTAGGACTTGGGTATATAAGCATTCTAATGCATACCGCTTATATTGTAAGGAATGCAAGCGACGTGGGCAGGAGGCAATATCTCAAGACGCATTGTCTGATACTGAAATGGACAATGCTACGGAGTTACTAAAGCTTGAACAATTTTAAGATGGTCATAGGATTTTTGATCGGACACTCTCTTTTGTAGCACTTAGCTTGAATTAAAAGATGATATGGTGTATTATGATCCTTAGAATACCTTGAACCTGCCAAGCGTGAGCACAGACATAGAAAGCACATAAATTGACTGGGAGTGTATCCTGGAGTTCAACGAGGCGTTAATAATCTTAAAGATGCCGAGTTGATACCCCATAAGTATCATGCCTACAAAAAAGTAGGCATGGAAACTTATTTTTGAGGTGCTCCAATGGATACAACCCAGTTAAAAGAAAAACTGAAAGACCAACTATCAGAGATTCATCAAAGAGGCTATATTGTTTCATTGCGAGGTGGTCCTACGGGTATAGGCAAAACGCTGGAAACCTTACTTGGAGTGAAGGAAAATAATCTTAAATCTCCTGACTTGGGGAATATAGAACTGAAATGCAAAAGAATTAAGTCTACCAGTCGGATAACTATGTTTACTTCCGATAAAGGTGTTTGGAAAATAGAACAAAAGGAATTGATTAAGCAGTACGGCAAGGAGAATGAAAAAGGACGATGGGGGTTATACACCACTGCTAAGAATCAACCCAATAATCGAGGGTTTTTCGTCAAGGTTGATCAAGATGCTATTCGGGTTTGTAATATAGACGGGCACATTGCTGTTGAATGGCAATTAGAAGATTTGATTGAATATTTAAATGAGAAATTGTTGAATGTGTTGTTGGTTCATGCAGAGAGTTATAAATCAGGGGGACAGGAAGAATTTTGGTATAAAGAGGCATATTTACTAACCGGTCTAATCTTGGAAAGGTTCTTTGAACTTATTGAGGACGGTGCTATAGTCATTGACCTAAGAATGCATATCAAAGAAAGTGGGAGCGTTAGAAATCACGGCACTGGTTTTAGACTTCATCGACGATATTGGGATTCATGCTATAATAATACAGAAAGACTGTTATGAGGACATTGAATCTGAAATATGAAACATAAAGACGAATCGTGGGACTTCCGGAAGGCTGATACCAAAGAATACACCCACTGTTTCCACACCTATCCTGCGATGATGATCCCGCAGATCGCACGAGAACTGCTTAAAGCATACGGCACAAAAGGCGGTTGGCTTCTCGATCCCTATTGTGGCACCGGTACTTCTCTCGTTGAGGCATCGCTATTCGGTATGCATAGTGTTGGATGTGACATTAATCCCCTTGTCCGTCTGATAGCAACTGCCAAGTCTACCCCGATTTGTCTCTCTACTTTGGACGAAACCCTAAACGCATTGAACAACGAGCTTTTCCAGATTGAATCCCGAGGCGGGAAGGTCCCTGATGCTCCAATTCCGGCCATTCTGAATTTGGAGTATTGGTTTTCCGATGAAGTTATCCAATCTCTTGCTTATCTGTTAGCTCGGATTAAGGATGTGAAGGATGAACCATCCCGAAACTTCATACTCGTTGCCTTTTCAGAGACGGTTCGAGAGACGTCCTATACTCGAAATGGTGAGTTTAAATTATATCGCATGCCTAAGAATAAACTTAAAGACTTCAAGCCCGATGTTTTAGGCATCTTTAGCAAGAAATTGCGTAGAAATCGACACGGTTTGGAATCCTATCTTGAAAAACGAAAAAATGTTAAGACCTCGGTCTCTATAGCAAATACCGTTGAAGGCGAGCTCCCAATGCCCCTTCCGCCCGGTGGTTATGATATGGTGATTACATCCCCTCCCTATGGAGACTCACAGACCACCGTAGCGTATGGACAATTTTCACGACTCGCAGCAGAATGGATAGGTTTGCCGAATGCTCGCAAAGTTGACAAACTCGCAATGGGTGGACTTCGTTCAAAAGAAACATTGATCGCCTCTCCTGTATCGGCTGCTGTTGAGAAAATCTGTTTGGCTGATGAGAAGCGAGCGGAGGACGTGTCTGCGTTTTATATTGACCTTGAGCGGAGCATAAGTTCAATAGCACAGGCATGTTCGCCACGCGCTACAATTTGTTATGTCGTTGGAAATCGTCGAGTTAAGGGCGTTATACTACCGACGGACGAATTTGTTGTTGATGCCTTTCGTCAGCATGGTTTTGTACATAAGGTTACCATCGTCAGAAACATACCGAACAAACGGATGCCGAAGAAGAACAGCCCTTCTAATATTGCAGGCAAAACATCTAAAACGATGCACGAAGAAAACATCGTCGTTTGTCAGAGGACAAATCATAGATGCTAATAGGACAGATTGCCTTCACATGAGCGAGAACCTGTAAAACAGGTTCTCCGCAGGATTCCAAATGGGCAGTCATTAGTGCAAACTCAGTTGGGGAGTTTCGCTTGCTGGACTATGGCTGCATCAAAACGGAAACCTCGCCAAATGGTGAAGGGTCGCGATACGCTGAAATCTACATGATCGTCTCTGGAAATGTCAGAGACCTCCAGATAAATTCAAAGAGCGTTTCCATTGAAGATTCGGACAATTATCCGCTATGAATTGAATCTTTTCGGGAGTGAAGCCTGTTAACTTGAGAAAATGGAGCTCAAAAAGCAATTGCATTTTTCCACAAAGAATCTCCAAGTCCTTCCCCTTAGCAGCCTCCGGTTCTGGCCTCGGATCAGGATGGGTTAAATCATTGCGTGTCCTCAAAATTTTATGTGTCAATTTGTTC
>VXXH01000755.1 GCA_009835515.1 Candidatus Poribacteria bacterium | reverse complement strand
AGGTGCCGCCTTTCGGTGTAATTGCAACCCACCCTGCTTAATAATCAGCCATTTTGCGATTGTGCTAATCATGAGTGAGATCCAGAGCCAGTTCATACACCAATCCGCTGCCCCCGAGACAGCATAACCGACGGCATGGAAGGGCCACCAAAAGAACCGCATCCGTAGAAACATCAGCAGAAACGTGAACCCCATGCCGATCCCCATAAACGTCACTTCAGGTATGTTCGGGTTTGTCGGGAAATTGAGCTGCTGTTGGAGCCGGTTGAAAGGATGGTGTGCGAAACTTCCGGATGACCCGAAGCGGTAGACATCATGCAGATATGCCCAGAATGAGCCAATAGAACCCACAAGCACCGCCAAAAGCATCACCCACACCAGCGGTTTCGGGTTAAATCGTGCCCGTGAAGCGAGTTGGAAACCCTCCAATTGATGCGGCATTGGATGGCTGCGGTGTGCACGATTGAAGAAAAACAGAAAAGAAAGTGCCGTCAGATTAGAACCCCCCATACCACGTGAACCTAAAATCGCAGGTAGGGCGTAATCGGGTCCCATAAAGTGTAAGTCATGTGCAGGTGCACCGGATTCGACGCGCATGCGCGTGATTCCCGTTGACAGCGCAAAATACATGACAAAAAAGGCGATACCGAGCGAAATACTGATGCCTATCTTCACAGAAAACGCTATGAGATAGATGCATCCTAACACAATACCGATGATCGCGGCACGATACCGCATCGGTTCAACCGATTCGTCGAGACTTGAGCGTCCTGTGGTGACTTGCTTGAAGACCTCAGCGAGATATTTTCGGCTTGCCCATACGGCGAAAATCGCAAGACCGAGATATGCTCCCAAGGATTGCTGCCGGTCATAAGGGAATCCCGGTAAACCTCGCACCCCGATGATTGCGCCACCGACGCGCTGCATCTTGCGAAAGAGATAAAAGAACCAACAAGAAAAGGACAAATCCAACGGCATGAAGAATCCGAGTCCAATGACAAACGGATAGATAGAAAAAGGTGTCCACCCGATAGCATTCCACGGTTTATCAGTGAAAAAGTGGCTGATATTCCGAAACCGAACGCCGACGATTGGAATTGTCGGGAAGAGATAGCTGAGTCCGTTAATAAGGTTTAGGAGTGAAACGAGAATAAACGCTGTCCAAAAGACCCTACCGCGAAAGAAGTTTGCGCCACTGTCCCGCGTCATTTCTAACGGCAGTTGGATAATTGGATAGGCGAGTTTCTCGCGTTCTGTCCACTGTTTGCGTAGTACAACGTTGATGCAGAGCATAACAAAGACAAGTACCACAATAAAGCTCGTCCACCACAAGGTCGGACCTAACCACGCCCGTAACACCTCTGTGTCATAAACCGTGGATTGTCCTTCGTAAAACCCCTCTAAAATTCGTTTATCTTGGACTGTTCCCCATGTCGGTATGTAGCGGTGCAACAATTCTCGCCACTCGTTTTCAGGCGTATCGAACCAGAAGACGTGTCCGATCATCGGGATAAGCACCTGTGCGTGGTCGTGTGATGCAATAGCACTCGCCATACAAAGCATCACATAGATAACAAGCAGTTCGCCGTGTGTCAATGCCCACTGCCGTTTTACGCGCCGAAGCAGCAGGTTAAAAAGCGTAATAATAAAGAGAAAAAAGACTGCATTGAAAAAGAGCGACATCGTCGTTGGGAAGAGACCCCACCAGACCATTTCCGTATACATAATCCAATAGCAGTTAATCGGGATCAGGATAAGTGCTAATGTAACTGATTTTAGGGTGACACCGCGGGTCAGAGCCATTAAGTTCTCCTACTGTTTCCTCAATCTTCACTGGCATTGTCTATTTCATTGCCGCTTTGAGTATCTCCACAATTTCGAGATGTCCTTGTGATTCCGCAAGCGACAACGCCGTGTCGCCCCGCCTATTTTTTAGGGTGGCATCGGCACGATTCTGAAGTAAAAGCTGCACGATATTTGTATGTCCGCGCCACGCCGCATACATCAACGCCGTTTCACCGTTACCGTTTTGCGTGTTTACTGCCGCGCCTTTTTCAAGCAATCGTTCGGTGATCTCCAGATTTCCGGTCTTGTTGATAATAAAAATCAGCGATGTATTACCGTTGGCATCCGTTACGTTCACATCTGCTCCATTTTCAATGAGAAACGTCACTGCATTGATGTCCCCTTTTTCGGCTGCAATGCGTAAAGGGGAGCGCCCTACAGCATCTTTTAGGTTTACATCTATGCTTGTGCCGCGAAGGGCTGCAATATTTTCTGTCCATACTGCTTTGAAAAGTCTATCCTCGGGTGTATCGGAAAATTCGGAAATGATGTGCTCCTGATTAATGGGAAGATTTTCAAAGATTTGCACAACGCCGCTCTGCCACCGCAGCTCAAGTCTATCAACAGTTGTATTTGCCCCTAAACCAAAATAGCACCGAGCGTCGTGGGTGGACATGTAACTCGACCCTGGATTTACCTCCCGCGTCTGTGTCTGTTCACCAGCCACCATAGTGATACGCGTGCCGATCCCGTCTTGATTGCTAATCACACCAACAGTTTTAACCGACACCCAATTGTTTTGCGTTTGTGTTTCATTTCGCAATAAAGTTACGGGACCACTATTTTGTGTAACGAGTATGTCAACATCGCCGTCGCTATCATAATCACCGAAGAGTGTGCCTCGGCTCACCGTAACGCGTTGAAAATAGCCGCCTGCGCTCTCTGAAATCTCTTGGAATGTGCCGTCTCCGTTATTACGGAACAGTTGATCGGGTTGGCGATATGTAAGGATATCGTGTGTATCTTCAATGTTATCAATGATATGTCCATTGGCAATGAAAAGATCTAACCATCCATCACTATCCGCATCAAAGAACCCCGTCCCGAACCCGACATACAAATAACTCTCTTTTCCGAGATGTGCCTCATAAATTACATCCGTGAAGGTGCCATCGCCGTTGTTCCGATAGAGGGCATTAGTCTCGTAGGAGAGGTTCGTGACAAAAATATCAAGCCAACTGTCCCTGTTATAGTCACCGATGGTAACTCCCATACCCGCCTGCGCTACCCCGTTGAAACTGTAAGCACATCCGGCGAGGAGTGAGATTTCGCTGAATGTGCCATCGCCGTTATTATAAAAGAAATCGTTTCGGGTGTCGTCGTTTGCCACGTAAAGATCAGGCGCGCCATCGTTGTTAAAGTCCGCTGAGACGACACCTAAGCCTTTCCCGTGAAACATGCCACTGACCCCACCAACACCCGCCGCTTGACTAACATCCGTAAAGGTGCCGTCACCGTTGTTATGATAGAGTCTATCAGGTGCGCCTTCAAATAGGGATGGATGGCAATAGGTGTGTATCCCGTCTTCTCCACAAGGCAGGTAAGTAACATCGAGCGAATACACAAGGTAGTTAACAACAAACAGATCAAGATGCCCATCGGAGTTGTAGTCAAGAAAACAAGCACTGCTGCTCCATCTCGGATCACCGACACCCGCAGAGACCGTCACATCCGTAAAGGTACCGTCGCCGTTGTTTCGGTAGAGCACGTTTGCCCCGAAATTGGTTATATAAAGATCTACATTTCCATCGTTGTTATAATCTGCACACGCCGCGCCCTGTCCGTAGTTGCCAAGATTTGCCACCCTTGCAGCGGTTGTGATGTCAGTAAAAGTGTCATCACGATTATTGCGATAGAGTGCGCTCGTCGCCTGTTTTGCCGATGGTGATTTGTCCCAATAACCGCTGTTGACGAGATAGATGTCAAGAAATCCGTCGTTATCTGCATCAAAGAACGCGCCCCCAGCACCGAGGGTTTCAGGCAAATGGTACGCGCCTTCAGCACCGTTGACGTGTCGGAAATTGATGCCCGTTTTTTCGGTTACATCAACGAATTGAATCGTCTCAGCTCCTAACAAGGGTGATGTACATACAAGGCATATTATCAAAAGGAGTATGTTTTTACTTTTCATACGAGGGAGTTGCATCTTTCGCGAGACGGAATCCGATGAAACTGGTACCGATCGGCGGATGCTGACCGAAGCGTACAGAACACCTCGCTATCATTTCTGGATTTAACCAGGAACCGCCTTTGACAACACGCCGACTCCCAACCGCGGGTCCCTTTGGATTTCGATCACGGCTGTGATAGTAGAAGTTTTCTGAATACCAGTCAGCCACCCATTCCCAGACATTACCTGCCATATCGTCTGCCCCGTAAGGACTTACGCCTGTAGGGTAAGTTCCAACGGGTTTTAGGCGTGCCCCGGACTGTTTCCAAACGTTTGCATGGACGGTCATGCCTTTAATCCGTTGCGTGAAGGTATTTCCCCAGGGCCACCGTCGAGCAGTCGTTCCGCGAGCGGCTTTTTCCCATTCTGCTTCAGTGGGCAATCGCATGCCTCGCCACGCTGCATAAGCAGTAGCAGCATCCCATGAGACACCGATGACAGGGTAGTCCGGCTTTGTCTCCGCAATCTCGGGCCAAGTGCCGAACGCGCCTTCATAACTAATGGGCGTATGTTCACTGCTGGCTCCACCGCTTTCAAGCCAAAACAGATAATATTCAGCGTTGGTTACCTCGGTTTTACCAATATAGTAGGCATCCAGATAGACTTTATGCGCTGGTGCTTCATTCGGAAGGTCGTCATCACTGCCCATTGTGAAAGTACCAGCAGGGATGAGGCACAGATCGGGTTCAGCCAAGGCATAAGGTAAGAACCCCACAATTATGAAAAGTAGGATTAGGAATTTTGCATACGGACAGGCATGTGGATATATCCTGGTAGTTGTTTTATTTTCTTTTTGATGTAAGACGCTCATATTCTTTATAGGTTTTCTCGGCTTCTGCGTGTACACCAGCGAGTTCATACGCCTTAGAGAGGTTCAGATAGAAGCGTGGTTCGGAAGGTTTTAAGTGGATAGCGGTTTGGTATTGTTCTATCGCTTTCGGATACTGTTCTAACATCAAGTAAGCACCACCGAGACTGTTGCGGTAAGTCGCAACGTTCGGTTTCTGCTGAATGACTTTCTGATACATCACCGCTGCTTGCTTATAGTTCTGCCGTTGAAACTGAACATAACCGAGTGCTTCATAGCCGCGTGTCTCTTGTGGTGCGAGTGTGACATAACGTTCCAAAGATTGCGTTGCCTCCTGCCATAGCTGCCGCTTCAATTGGATTCTACCGAGTCGGTACCACGCTTCGGGATCGGTAGCGTTTTGCTGCACAAATCGCTTAAGATGCGTCAACTGCTCTTCCTCAATAGATAGAACCTCGAAACGTTGCAAACTCTTCTGTGCCACTTCTGTTTCCCCAATACGACGGTACGCGGTGCCCAAACTAAAATATGCCTTCGCGTGGAACGGCTCAATTTCAATTAGTTTCTTGAAAGTATCAATAGCGGATTGCCACGCGCCTTGTTGAAGGAAGGCAGTACCGAGCGTGTAGCGCGCCGCTTGTGATGTAGGATCCAGTTTAATAGCGTGTTGAAGTTCACGAATAGCAGCATCGGTGAGATTATCACGAAAATAGGCGATGCCTAATAGGGTACGCGTCCGTGCATGATCAACGTCTATCGCGACGGCTTTCTGTAGGACTTGTGTCGCCTGCGTGGTGTCCCCTAAGTGAGTGAGTAGCACATCACCGAGTTCATAATATGCCTCAATATAGTTTTCATCTGCGATTGTTGCCCGTTGAAACGCTTCAGCCGCGGCATGGATTTCCTCGGCACCTTTATAAATCAATCCCAAAATGCAGTGTGCGTCCGCTATCGATCCATCAAGTTCGACTGCTTTCTCTAAAGCAGTTCGCGCTTTCTCCTGTTCTCCATGTGTGAGTGCGCGCACCCCCGCATCATACAATCGTGCCGCTTCGGGATGAAACCGTGGCGCGCCAATGGCAAGCAGCGCGTGGAGAAATATGAGAAG
>VXXH01000268.1:4408-5947 GCA_009835515.1 Candidatus Poribacteria bacterium | reverse complement strand
TTCAGGGCGCATTTGCGAGAAACTGTCTAAAACTAAGTGATCCTGCTTAAATAAAAATGATTGACACAAACAGGATGTGTTGCTATCATAATAATGAGGATTTGAGGCAGATGGATACCGTTGCAACGGTGCATCGGTTGACGGAAAATTGGCATTCGCAATATGGGTTCAAAGCAACGCCCTACGGCATTTCGCAATGGAGAAAATAGCATGGGAAACCGGATTGAAATCGGTAGTCTCAAAATAGATGAAGGTTTGTACGCACTCGTCCGAGATGAGATTGCTCCCGGCACGGGGGTAGAAACAGATGCATTCTGGAGAGCACTTGGCGACATCGTTGCGGCATTCGCACCAGAGAACAAATCGCTTTTGGAGAAACGGGATACGCTCCAGCAACAGATCGACGCATGGCATCTGGCGCGCAAAGATGAACCGCTGGACGGCGAGGCGTATGCGGCGTTCCTTACTGAAATCGGTTATCTACTCCCGGAAGGTCGGGATTTTACTGTGATTACCGAGGATGTTGACTTGGAGATTTCACTCATCTCAGGTCCGCAACTTGTGGTACCGACCGATAACGCACGCTATGCTCTGAATGCAGCGAACGCGCGGTGGGGAAGCCTCTACGATGCACTTTACGGCACTGATGTGATTGATGAGTCGGACGGTGCAACGCGAAGTGCTACCTATAACCCGATCCGAGGTGCAAAGGTCATCGCATATACCGAACAGTTTTTAGATGAAATGACTGGGCTTGAAGCGGGGAGTTTCTCTGACGTTACGGAATTTTCCCTCAAAGCCGTTCATGGCGATCAACAGTTACGCGCAACACTCAAGGACGGGAGTGAAGTCGGTTTAGCGGATCCAAGCAAATTTGTAGGGTTTACCCAAAACAACGCTGAACTCAGCGCGATTCTGCTCCAAAATCACGGGCTGCACATTGAAATACAGATAGACCGCAAGCATCCGGTGGGGAAGGCACACCCTGCCGGTGTGTTCGATGTTATCCTTGAGTCCGCAATCACGACAATTCAGGATTGCGAAGATTCCGTCGCTGCAGTAGACGCGGCAGACAAGGTGCGCGTCTATAGCAACTGGAACGGTATCATGAAGGGAACGCTTGAGACGACCTTCGAGAAAAATGGCGAAAGGCTGACCCGCCGCCTTGCACCCGATAAGACGTTTACCGCGCCTGATGGAAGCACCTTGACATTACCCGGCAGAAGTCTACTTCTTATTCGGAATGTTGGACTCCACATGTACACCGATGCCGTCATAACAGCAGACGGTGAGGAAATTCCAGAAGGTATCCTTGATGCTATGATGACAAGTTTCGCTGCAATGCATGACCTACAAGGCGATGGTCCCCTCACTAATAGCAAAACGGGGAGTATCTATATCGTCAAGCCGAAGTTCCATGGCCCCGAAGAAGTCGATATGACGATTCGGTTGTTTGAGTGGATCGAGTCCGCACTTGGACTCCCGACGAATACGATTAAAATCGGGATTATGGATGAGGAACGGCGGACGACCGTCAAT
>VXXH01000268.1:0-4398 GCA_009835515.1 Candidatus Poribacteria bacterium | reverse complement strand
GTCAATCTCAAAGAAGCGATTCGGGTCGCGCAGGAACGACTCGTCTTTATTAACACTGGCTTTTTGGATAGAACCGGCGATGAAATCCATACCAGTATGGAGGCGGACGCGATGATTCCGAAAATGGATATTCGCAACGAACCCTGGATGCTCGCTTATGAGGATTGGAACGTTGATATCGGAATTGAGACCGCCTTGCTCGGCACCGCACAGATTGGAAAGGGAATGTGGACGAAACCTGACCAGATGGCGGAGATGGTCGAAACGAAGGTGAATCATCCCCTGGCGGGTGCAACAACGGCGTGGGTGCCATCGCCAACGGCTGCAACGCTGCACGCGATGCACTACCACCGCGTTGATGTTGGAAACTGGATAAAAGAATTAGCGGCAAGACAGCGCGCGAGTTTAACGGATCTGTTGACACCGCCGCTATTGAAGGACCGCAAGTTACAACCCGATGAGATTCAGCGCGAGTTGGATAACAATGCGCAAGGCATCTTAGGTTATGTCGTCCGCTGGGTGGACCAGGGGATCGGCTGCTCGAAGATACCCGATATTAACAATATCGGGTTGATGGAGGATCGGGCGACGCTGCGGATTTCGAGCCAACATATCGCAAATTGGCTCCACCACGAGATTGTCACGGAGGCACAGGTGACTGAGACATTCCAGCGGATGGCAAAGATCGTTGACCAACAGAACGCCGGTGACCCAAACTATCGAGACATGGCACCCAATTATGACCAGAGTGTGGCGTTTCAGGCGGCGTTGGACTTGGTGTTTAAGGGATGCGAACTGCCGAATGGCTATACAGAGTTTGTCTTACATCCACGCCGACGAGAGGTGAAAGCAGGCGGCTAAGGAAATGACGGAAGCGTCGAAGAAGGGAAGGATGGGAAATACCTCCTTCCCTTTTTATTTTTTAATTATGAATCCAATCGATAAAATTTGATGGCGTTGTCGCGGAAGAGGTTCCCCAACGCCTCGGATGAGCAGCCGGATACTGCATCCCGCAAGGTCTGCACCCAGCGCGGATAATCGCTGGCTTGTGTGGAGACGGGCCAATCACTGCCGTATATAACACGCTCAAAACCGAAACAGCTGATGACGTGTTCAATATACGGTTGTAAGTCGGCAGGTGTCCACGCCTCAAGGTTCGCCTCTGTTACCAAGCCAGATATTTTACAGTGGACGTTTGGAAACGACGCAAGCCTCTGGATCTCCTCTTTCCACGGGTCAAAAAGTTGGTGCTTGATGTCGGGTTTCCCGATATGATCCAAAATGAATCGGACATGCGGGCACTGTTCGACAAGCCGAATCGCATTGGCGAGTTGTGGGTGGAAGATACAGATGTCGAAACTTAAGCCGTAACGGGAGAGCGTCTTGACCCCCCTCACAAAGTCGGGTTGGACACAGAAATCTACACTTTCAGATTGGATGAGGCGGCGGATACCTTTGACAAGCGGATTCTCCGCCAGTTTCTCGATAAACGAGGCTACCTGTTCACCTTCTTCGAGCGGTGCCCACGCAACGATCCCTTGAATCCGAGGATCTACCCTTGTTG
Organism: Candidatus Poribacteria bacterium; assembly: GCA_009835515.1. Taxonomy (GTDB): domain Bacteria; phylum Poribacteria; class WGA-4E; order WGA-4E; family WGA-3G; genus WGA-3G. The sequence continues at coordinate 2,834 of VXXH01000268.1, read as the reverse complement.
CGAGATCGGTAACCCACGCCGTCTCTTTCAAACCGTCATCCGGGTGTGTATCACATTGGACAAAGACGATGGATTCGATTGCTAACGCATCGTAGGCTGCGATGTAATCTTTTAGGAGGTAAGGTCTGTTTAACGGAGGGACTTCCGACAGCCAGGGATAGCGCAACTGTTTCGGGTGCCATAGATGAACGTGTGTGTCAACGATCGGGAATTTTTCCATTGAGATCCTCCTATTTTGTATCGGGTTTGCCTCTATTTTAATCCGTCTTTTGAGGTTTGTCAATATTTTCTTTTACGGGTAGTATACACGCTCATGAAAACTAATGGAACTGAGTGCTGATGGCTGACAACTGATGGCTGTTTAGCAAAAAGTTTTGGCAAAAAGACGCGAGATATGATAAACTGATAGATATTCCAAACAGAGGAGTAAAATATGTCAAAAAAGTCTCGAATTGTTATGGTGGCAGGCAGCGCAAGTCATGGCGGCGGTTCCCATGAACACCCCGCCGGATGTGCCCTCTTCGCGGATTTATTGAACAAACATGTTGACGGTGTAGAAGCCGTGGTCTCTCAGGGCTGGCCCGAGGATCCCGCAACTTTCGCGGATACAGATGCAATCATTGTTTATTCTGATGGAGGTGCCCGACACCTTAGCATTCCGCACCTTGAACAAATTTCTGGTCTGATAGATCAAGGCGTTGGACTTGCGATGTTGCATTATGCAGTCGAAGTGCCGAAAGGTGAACCCGGAGATCGTTTCTTGGACTGGATCGGCGGTTACTTTGAAACACATCTTTCGGTCAACCCGTATTGGACAGCAACATTTACCGGATTTCCTGAACACCCGATAACGCGAGGGGTGGAACCGTTCTCACTCGAAGACGAATGGTATTATCACATGCGTTTCCGTGAGAATATGCAGGGTGTGACACCGCTGTTGAGCGCAATCGCACCTGAATCAACACTTGAAAGGCCCGACGGACCCCACAGCGGGAACCCGCACGTACGCGCATCCGTTGCGAATGGTGAACCGCAGCACTTAGGATGGTGTGTAGAGCGTCCAGATGGTGGTCGCGGGTTCGGGTTTACCGGCGGGCATCTCCACAGCAATTGGGCAGATGACCAGATCCGTAAACTCATTCTCAACGCAATCGTATGGACAGCCAAGTTAGAAATCCCTGAAGGCGGTATCTCGACACCGACACCGACGGAAGCGGAATTGGACGCATATCTGTAGGCGCAGCTTTATCCTTGTGGAAAGGGTTTGTAACCTCGATTTACCGACGATTCCAATCTTATTCCCCCCTGATAAGGGGGGTTAGGGGGGTTATCTTCTTAGAAGTGTTCATTTATTTTCCTACATCTTTATCCATCATCGGGAGTTTCCACATCGGTTATCTTCTTAGAAGTGTTCATTTATTTTTGGATTTTACTATAAACCTCATAAAACCGCACCTACTGGCTCAGGAGACAGAACATGGATCAAGAGATACAAGATTATCTGTTCGACCTACAAGGCTATCTCATTTTAGAGAATGCCATCTCGAAAGACGATCTGGATAAGATGAACGCGTGGATCGATGCACATTGGGCTTACGTTGAACAACCTTGGGAAGAAAATACAGAGGACAAACGAATTCCACGTTGGATCGGCAATATTGAGACGCATACCTACAACATTGAGAAGGGCGTGAATTTCCAGAATATCATTGAGGGTGGTGATGTTTTCGAGAAGTTGATCGACCATCCCGCATGGGTCGGTCTCGTTCGGAAATATATCCACGAGGTCAATGGACTTTCGATTCACGAGAATTTTCTCAATGTCCGCGGGCCCGGCGGTTTCATCCATATCCACTGTGGCGGACATGTCCCGTTGAGTTACCTGACATTCCGGCAGGAGAATACAGGCGAATGGATGGTCGGACAGATTAACGTTCTCATGGCACTCAACGATATTGGGCCGGGGGATGGCGCACCGGTACTCGTCCCAGGGAGCCATAAATGCACAGAGATACACCCGCGTTTGAAGCAGAACGGGAAAGGTATGGTTTATGACGGCGTGACCGGGAAACCGGCAGGGACAGCCTTCGCGACACAGGAAATCTATCTCAAGGCAGGCGATGTCGTCATGTTCACAGACGCGATTACACACGGATCGGCAGAGCGGACAAATGAGGGGTACCGCAGATCAATCGTCTACCGTTATTCTCCGAGATATGTCCGTGAGCGATTCGACTACCCGCATTCAGACGAGTTATTGGCACGGTTGACCCCAGACCAACGTAAGATTATCCAACCGACATCAATACGCCGTCCACCACAAGTTGCGCTATCAGAGAGGCGTTGAAACGGACTGTGTTTGTCTTGACTTCATAGGTTACAATCGTATATAATTGGAAGCGTTAAAGGAGTTTTTTTTCGTGAAGAAACAGCGATCTCCGCTCTTATCAACACGACAGGATTGGATAAGCGTGGAGATTTTTACACTGTATGTTTCAACGATTATCTATGCTATTATCGTATGGCAGTATCAGAGTGGTAAAACACAAGAGACGATGGAAGCAGTTTTTGTCACAATGCGGCATGTTTCTGCTGCGATACTGCCTATGGTTGTGGTGATTGTAGGCACATTTGAAATAATAGGTGAAATTATGATTAGACTGACAAGCCTTATAGTAAAAATGAGAGCCGAAGGGAAGGCTGAAGGGTTTGCTGAAGGCAAAGCTGAAGCGATTGCCGAATTCCGTCGGTATTTCGCATGGGAGAGGCGGCGAGAGAAGGCGGCTGCGAACAATCAACCCTTTGACGAGCCTCCACCACCGAAACCCGAAGGT
>VXXH01000637.1 GCA_009835515.1 Candidatus Poribacteria bacterium | reverse complement strand
CAGGATACCTTCCTTAGGGCATACAAAAAACTTCCAACACTCAAGGATCCGAATCAATTTGCTGGGTGGCTTCATGTCACTGCAAACCGGCTCTGCATTGATTGGTTACGTAAGCAAAAACGGCTGCGGCAGCAAAAGCCTGTGATGCAATCTTTGGAGGGTACACGTCTGGAAGAAATTGAGGAATCCTCTTATACACACCACATTTCAGAACAGCAGGTGACAGAGAGAACCGAGTATTGCCAGGAGCTTGTTCAAAAGCTTTTGGAAAAACTACCAGAGAACGAACGCACGGTCATAACACTTTACTATCTTGACGAAATGTCAACGAAAGAGATTGGCGAATTTATGGGGGTGTCCGTAAATACAATTACGAGTCGACTCCAACGCGCGCGAAAGCGGATACAAACTGATCAGGAATTCTTGGAACAAGAATCCTTTGGGCATTTACTATTACCAGATAATCTGAAGGAGAACATCATGAGTCAATTAGCTCAACTTCGCAACAAGTTCGATTCATTCATGGAACAAGTCAAATCTGATCCCGCATCAAGGGAGGATATTCTGAAGGCGGCATCCGTTGAGATTGAAGATATGCTTAAGGGTGAAATCACACCTGAGTTGGCGCATCTCGTGGTTGATAATATATACCCGTCTATGGGCAAACTTGGCATGGAAAAACGGGTGTCTCTACTTCGTAAGTATATGGATAACGCTTTAGATGGTACGGAGCGTTATTGGGCGCATAAATCATTGGTCAATAGTCTTGCGCATCTTCGGAGAAATCAAGAAGCTATTGAGGAACAGACGCGCCTTTACCATTGGGCATGTAAGCATTCAGAAAAATATGTGTTAAGAACTATTGCGCATCTGTCCACTGCCGGATGTTGGAAAGCGGAGGGTCGTATTGATGATTGGATTCAACTTTATAATCAAGTGTCTGAACGCTTAGAGAATCCTAAAGTGAGTGGCTACTCCCGCTGCGATTTCTTGCAATTCGGGGCAGAGATATTAAAAAAGAACGACCGGATAGAGGCAGCACTTCTCGAAATAGAAAAGTTGGAGCGTGCTAACAATGAACAGAGTCGGAACTATTATTTCCGATTCTGGCTGGCTGTGAGGGAGAATCGACTGCTGTTGTATAGTCAAAAGGAAGATTGGAAGCGTTTTGATCGAGTCTATACGGAAGTGAACACATTTATGGAATTAGAGTTGAAAAAACGGGAAGCAGGTTTTCCTGTAAATTTTTACGAGCTTGTTTGGGCCGCTCACAATATCGGTTGTTGTTTGGTATGGGCGAAGAAGTATAACGAGGGGAAACGTTTGCTACAACTCGCCATCGATTTGGGAAATTACAACGACTATAATCACTTCATGCTTGCTGTGAGCATCTGGGCATCTGAGAAAAATCGAGAGAAGACTTTACACCATTTGAAGGTCGGTCAGGACAAGTATATGGTGACTTCCTACAATTATCTGGATAGCTACTATCCGGAATTCCTTGAAACCCCCGAATTTTCGGATGTAAAGGATGATCCAGAGTTTCTGAAGGTTCTGGGGCAGAAGTAGGACAATACTAATTCAGGTGATTGTAACGCCTAACGAACTGTTAGATTTTGAGGGCATCGGTGGCTCTTTTGGGTTCTGATGCAGGATAGACCGTTCAATTCAGAGAATAGAGGCACCCCTCTGATGACCGTTCTACCCTGATGAATGCCAGATGTGCAGTCTGCATCCGAACCCATCCATATATCAAATTCACGTTAGTATTAGAAAGGATTCTGGAAAGTAGCAATGAATTACAAAAACATCGTTAACATTTGCGCCTGTTTACTCATCTGTTTAGTTGTTTTTACACCAATAGCCCGAAGTGAAGGAGAAGAAATGAATCCTTTAACACTTGAAGATTTACTCAAATTTAACGCATTTGTTGGAAGAGTCCCTATTGTTATTACTAACGACGGAAACTGGATTGCTTACAACACGCAGAACCGTGAACAGTATGAAGGTGGCGGTGGAAACTCCGCGTATTCTAAAACGGGTGTGATGATTGAAATGGCGTACGGAACGATTTGGGTAACGAATACGCGAACGGATGAGCATCGCAACCTCACGCCGAATTGGGGTTCAAGTTGGGCACCAAGATGGTCTCCGCAGGGAACACATCTCGCATTCTTCTCAGATCGGATGGGTAAACCTCACTTATTCATCTGGAACCGAGAATCTGACGATATGCAAGAGTTCACATCGGAAACCGTTCGGACGTTCTTTGGCTTTGAGGTGTCTAAATGGACACCGGATGGACGTTTCGTTCTTTTCAAATCCATTTCCGAGGTTGATATGCCCATCAATAAGGAATCTGTGCAAGACAAATCTCAAATTTCTCCTAAAACTCCGCCTAAACCATCCTTTGTTGAAGTCTGGGACTGGCCCAAAAAACGACTTCAAGTACGAGATGTTAAATTAACACAGGAAAACGAACAATCTGATGAAAAGAAACCAGGAAGCGGACACCGAGATTTAGTAATTGCTGATACTAAGACGGGTGAGACCTTTTCGTTAATGAAAGGCTATAGCATTAGAAGCTTCGATATTGCTCCTAACGGGGAATATGTTGCCGTTACGGTTTCCTTAGGCTCCGAAACACCCAATGCGCAACAACAGATATTTGATCTCTACATAATACCGTTGCCAAAAGCGTTAAGCGAAGTTTCATCCACAAAAATTGAACCCCTTGTCCAGAAAATACGTCTTGCGTATGGTATTACTATCAGTTGGGCCCCGGATTCAAGGTACATCGCGTGGACAACCGGGGGTGAGGGAGGTAAGTTAGCATCAGGGAACACATACGTTGTTAACGTGGAGACGGGTATCGTCCGTAATCTCACAGAAAACCTTGACGTTGACCTTGGACGATTGTATCAACCACCACTCTGGACAGCAGAAGGGGATGCTCTTCTCTGCATCGCAAACGGGGACGTATGGAAAGTGCCTCTGAACGATGGTGTGATACGAAACTTGACGGAAAACGTTAAGTTTTCTGTTCACGATGTATTTTATCCAAGCGAAGGGTATACTCCCTTGACAGTAGACAACGCTGTTACAATAAGAGCTTCTCATAGCTTTTATCGTCTGAGTCTCACGGATGACACAATTACACTTCTGTACGAAGACGAACATCGGAATGTTCACGCAGGGCGCTTTCGTCAAGATGTCGCCGAGGCCACCGGAGAATTTATTTATGTTGTGGAAAGTAGTCAAGAGCCACCGAATATCTGGATGAGCGATGCTACTTTTGAATCTCCACGGCAAATCACAGATGTTAATCCCCACTTAAAGACAATTGACTTTGGCAGAAGTGAACTGATTGAGTGGACACTCGAAGACAGGCAAATCGTTAAAGGGATCCTCGTGCTACCTCCTGAGGCATCTGAGAAAAATCCTGCCCCGATGATTACAAGCGTCTATGCAGGAGCAACGCATTCGTCGAATATAAACCGGTTTAGTTTTGCAGAAAGTGTGTGGCATTTTGATCCCGGTATGTTCGTCTCAAGAGGTTATGCAGTCTTCTTGCCTGATTTTCCTGTAGGAAAAACCGAGCCGTACAAGCAGTACGCGAATGTCGTTCTTCCAGGGATTGATGCAGCCATTGCAACGAAAAAGGTGGATCCCCAACGGCTGGGAGTCATCGGTCAGAGTTTCGGTGGATATACTGTGAATGTCCTTATCACACAGACGACACGGTTTAAGGCGGCCATCGCTGTCGCATCTGTGAGCAACTTAATTAGTGGGTTCCTTAGCGAAACTAATACTGGTTGGTACGAGGTTGGGCAGTTCAGTATGGGGGGATCCCTATGGGAATTTCCACAACGCTACATTGAGGGTTCACCGGTCTTCCATCTGGATAAGGTTGAAACCCCTTTGCTTCTGATTCACGGAGATCAAGATTTTATTAAGGTTGAGCAGGCACAGGAAATGTTCATGGGACTCGCGCGCCTTGAAAAAGAAGTTGTACTGTTGAAATACAAGGAGGCAGACCACTGGCCCGGCTTCTGGTCGAACGAAAAACTTGTCGATTATTGGAAGCATGTCCTAAACTGGTTCGATGAATACCTCAAATAACATAGACAGGACTTACGCAAATGCCTTAGCGGCGTGCAATACATAGGGTCGCACAGAAAAATTGCGTAAGTCCTATAGGTGATTATGGGCTTTACTAAATTCTCCATCTGATCTGAAATTCCATTTCGTAGGTTTCGTCCTAATAGAAGGAAAACTTCATGTTAACAACGCTCATCCGCCGAGAACTCCTCGACAATCTGATGACGTTCCGCTTCGCCGTAGCCGTTCTCATTATGTTGTTGCTCGTTGTTGCCAATACTGCTGTGCTTATCAAGGATTACGAGCGACGGTTAGCCGCTTACAACACGGCTCTCAAAACCGAGGATCGGCGCTCACAGGGATTGAAAACCTATTCGGGTGGAAGATTGAACGTTGCCCGTCCACCAAATCCATTGAGTATTTTCAATGTCGGGTTGGATAAACGACTGGGCAACGAGATTTGGATATCTCACGGTTTTGTACCGACGCTGTGGGATACTGGAACCTATAAATTGACGAATCCACTTCTCAACCTCTTCACTTCGATTGATATTGTTTTCATCTTTGAAGTCGTTCTGAGTCTAATCGCACTTATTTTCGCCTACGATGCCATTGCGGGGGAACGCGAGCGTGGCACATTGCGTTTGGTGCTAACACATCCAGTCCGTCGCGGGCATATCCTGCTTGCGAAATACATCAGTGCGATGCTCTGCTTGCTTGTCCCGTTGTTGATAAGTCTGCTCCTCGCGATAATTTTGCTGACAACATCCACCGTTATTTCTCTGAGTACTGGTGATTTCCTCCGGATTGGTGGGATTATCTTGAGTTCAATTGTCTATCTGTCGGTCTTCTACCTCATCGGCATGCTAATTTCGACAGTAACCCGCAGAACCGGTACCGCGCTGATGCTCGCTATGTTTGTCTGGGGATTTTGGGTGTTGGTGTATCCAAACGCGGTTCTTGCCGCGATTGCTCCACCTGGGACTTCTCAACCGCGGATGGTATCCGCTTACGAGGAAATTAAACAGATATGGGAGGCATTCGACAGAGAGCGAAAGCAGTTCCTTGCGAATGATGCCTTTCCAGGAGAAGATCCGGATTTTGGTATGGTAGACGTAGATCCGAATTGGATATGGGGATCAGGTCACGAATACTTTCATAAAGATTCATCAACACTTAGGTATGATTACCACGCTGTTTCAAACATAGACAAACTGAGCGAAGCCTCCAAACCTCAGGTCCCGCACGCGCAGGATTATTACCGCTTCCTCGGACCACGGATCGTCAACGCCGCAGAACGCGCATGGCTTGTCCGAAAACAGGCACTCGAAACTATCTTCGTTCAACCGGCGATTGTCGATCGTATCCTTTTGAGAGGCTCGCCCGTCGGGATGTACGACGCGGCAACGCAAGCGTGGGTAGGGACAGACCTGCGCGGCCTCAGAGATTTTTTTGAAGCGGCGCGAAGATATCGACGGACTTTGATTGATTATTACTACGATAAGAACGCGTTCGGGGCAGAGCAATGGTTCTCTGCTGACAACGGGGCGGTCGATTGGGATAGTTTGCCGCAGTTTTCTTTTCAGAGAAGCGATGTCCAAATAAATGCAGCACGTGCGTTCACAGATATTTTTCTACTGTTGATAATCAACCTCCTCCTATTCATCGGGATATTTCTGGTTTTCCAAAGAAGTGAAGTGTAGGGGAGTTGTCAGTTCGGTTTTCAGTTAAAGAGGTTTGCAGTGGAACCTTCACTGAGAACATAACTGTTCCAAAAACTATCTTAACTGATAACTGAAAACCGATAACTGAAAACTATAAAAAACTGAGAACTGATAACCAATGTGGCATAT
>VXXH01000176.1 GCA_009835515.1 Candidatus Poribacteria bacterium | reverse complement strand
TTCTCCGATGTGTATTAAAAAGATATATGCTCTATGATACTGACTTTTCTCGGATATGTCATGGTGTCTTTTTCTCGCAATTGTCAGATCCACGCTTTCTCTGCGATTTCTATGTTACGGTGATTTGAAAGCTCCTTTCTGTAAAAGTCGTTTTATTAAAGGGGATAATGTATTAACCGATAGTGACGAGGCTCCGAACGTACCTAATACAATCCGTACGGGCGTTCTATGGCCTTGTTAACAATATAGGGTGCAAACTGATCGTGTCGAAAAATATGCTATCTGTCGAGCAACTCATCCAGAATCTAACGGATACAACGCAGCCGAGCATTGTGCGTAGCAGTGCTATCGCGGGCCTTGTCGCGCAGGGCAGCCCACAGAGTGTGAAACTCCTAACTGAAACACTTGCTGACGCAGACGCAATGATACGACGCGAAGCGGCAAAAGCACTTCAGGACTTGGATGCCACGAGCGCGACCGAGCCACTGCTCCGCGCCTTGCAAACGGAGTCAAATGATTTAACACTCTGGGCAATGCTTGAAGCTATCAGCGAATTGGGAACCCCCAGTGTACTCCCTACGCTCGAATCACTGCTCAATATTGACTCTATGCTCACGCGACTGGAGGTTAAAAAAAGTATCTCTCGTATCGGGGAGCGCTACGCCGACACAGCTCCAGAAGTCTCCAAGCCCGAACCGCGTAATGAACGGATAGAAGTGGAGGCACCGCCCCCGACAGTTCGTTTTGGAAGCTCGGAGGCCCCGCCCACTCCTGCGGAAACGCGAACTATCCCTAATGAAGAAGAAAAAGAACCGAGTCAGGCATCAGTACAAGATTCAACGCCTGATGTCAAACCGCCTCCTGAAACCGAGGCATCCGACGATACATCTATAGAAAAACCGGAAGAAATGGTGGCGGATGAGGCATTCGCTGACGAACAGTCAAGTATCTCTATAGAGTTGACCGCCACAAATCCGCCTGTTGATCCAACCGAATCGACTTTAACAGAACTTGATGAGAGAACTGACACGGTAGATGAGGCACAACCGGACGGCGAATCTGCTGAAATTATAGATGAAACTGAACCGACAGAAGCAGCGGAAACATCCGCCAGTCTACCTAATGACCTTGATGAAGAAACTGTAACGGATTCGGGAGATGTAGATGAGACGACAGGCGATACGCAATTTGCTGAGGAATCGGTCAAAACTACAGATGAAATGGAAGATACGGAATCGGTCACATCCGATCCAGATTCGCCACAACGAGAAGATGATACAGATATAAAGGATTTATCAGATGCAATCGCGCGATCGCCTCGGCTTGCCGGATCATCCGTTAACCTCCCCGTATTAGTACCGAATGCCGCCACTGTGCCGTACCACCCGCAAGAAACAGCACTTGAACCGATGCGTGCCAATTTTTTCCTCACGCTGTTGTACCCAAACCGGTATTTTTCTAAACAGTGGGTGTCAAGGACGCGCGCCTATCTAATATTATGGGCTGTTCTCATTGTCGGTATCATCGGATTCACCCAACATCAGAAGCACTTCAGAGCAGAATTAGACTCACTACCGCGCATTGGACTCTCCACTGATGAACTGCCGGAATTGGTAAAACGTTCCTTAGCAGAAGGTGATTTCTACATTCAAGAGGGGTATTATCGAAAAGCCATTAGTGCTTATGAACTGAGTCGAGGATTCGGCGCACTCCCTATTGACTTCTACAGAAAACTCGGGTTCGCATACTTCAAGGAAGGTCAGTATGCCCTTGCTGTAGAAGCGTATGAGCTGTTCTTAGAGGCACGAGATAACGAGACCCCTGATGTGTTTGCTGCTGAAGCGTCGCTTGTGGGGGTATACCCACTCACTTCGGTACGGAAGGGAACTGCGCGCGACTATGAAACCTACAATATCCTCGGCACGGCGTATGCGAAGTTGGGACGTGTGTTAGACGCACAACGCGCTTATGAGCAAGCGATCCGGCTCGCACCCAAGTATGGCGAAGCATATAACAACCTCGCACGCCTCCATGCAAACAACTACCAGCAGCCATTAGCAGCAGGGCTCGGAAATCCGGAAATTTCCGCAAAACTAAGACTTGCCGAGGCGTTGGCGTATGCAGCTGTTACCCTGAATCCAGATGTAGCCGCTTATCATGATACCTTGGGTTGGATTTTGGCGAAGCGCGGACAGGTGAATAAAGCGATGAAAACTTTAGAACGTGCTATCAACCTTCAGAAAGATGCCATTGAGCCGCACTACCATCTCGCACAAGTCGCACTGGCAGCCAATGAACGGGAAAAAGCGGTAAAGGCAATCCGTAACGTGTTCAAACTCAAGCCTTCCTTTGTACCCCTCAACACGGTCAAATAGGAACCATATCAGCACTTAGCGGATGACAGAAAGTTTGCCAACGCGCCGATCCGTTTCAGACGAAAGCACATAGATATAAATGCCGCTACTGATGCCAGAGAGATCCCAAACTTTTTTCTCCCGCTCGCGTTCCGTCTTAGCGAACGATGCAATACAGTTGCCACTGACATCATAGATATAGATGTGCGTCCCCACGGGTAGATTATCAAACGTAACCTGATCACATGCTGCTGGGTTCGGGTAAACGATTGTTTCTGCTAATTTCGGTGCTGGTAGCGTTATCGTCAGCGTTCTCGCGTCATCTGCAAGGTTAGCACCGTCCATATCCGAAAGTTGTAATGCCTCAATCTGATAGCGGTCGCCTGTCTGGAAGACTTCAAGAGGAAATGTAAGGAGTACCCGCTGCTGAGTCTTATCAAGAATCGCTGAACGCGGTGTATGCATCTCTGGTTCGCTGTCCATACTTCCGTACTTGTGCAAACGGTAGCGTCCAGCGTGTGTCGCGGAAACTCCCATCGGTTTGTCAAATACCAATGAAAGTTGGTTCGGCGGTGAATAGATCGCATCACGCAACCGTGGTTGTCGGGCCGCTGCAACGGATATTGGCGTGGATTGTTGATTTTCCGATTGTAAGCCTGAAACTGTAGATGTCGCGAAGACAGTTAAGACATTGTCCCTATTAAACAGCAGCGCGTTCTCGCCACTTCCATTGAGATCCACCACAATCGGATTGAAAGTGTTGGTCGCTGGATGGTGCCAGATCGGACGATAATCTACACCATCATATTGCACAAGGTAGAAATTCGGCGCGACGGCAATGCACAATTCGTTGCGTCCATCGTTGTTAGCGTCAGCGATGGTCATTCCATTCCCGCCATCGCGTACATCACGAATGCGTTGCGTCCATGTAGGTCGGTAGGTATCGTCTCCATCGGAGCTGAAAACAGTTAAAAGCCAGTGATGGTAGCGAATGTCGAGGGCTATAGGACCGACTTTGATACCTGTTTTCCCAGAGACAGCGAATTCTGGTTTACCATCACCGTTCATGTCCCCAGCGGCGAAGAGTTCCGGGCTACCTTCCGGCAGCGTAGTTGTCCATGTATGTCTATACTGATTGTTTCCAATTGCCTCGTATATAAATATATCGCCGTCGCTATCCCCAATTAAAATATCCGTCTGTCCATCGCCATCAAAGTCGCCGAAAGCGAAATTCGCGCTAATTCTGTTCTCGCCTAATGTCGGGTTTTCGAGTGTAGCGATATTGTGATAGTTGTTATCTCCATCTGCCTCGTCCACTGAGATAGAATTAGTGGTGTCATCGCGAGTAAAAATTTCGGGTGTACCATCTGTATCGGCATCCGCAATTGTTACACCCCATTTCCCCGGTGCTTCCCAGATGCGTTCCGTTGGAAATTCGCCTTGTGCGGGTTGTTCGAGCAAGAACGTCACATCTGGTGCGCTGCACAATATTTCTATGAGACCATCGCTATCTGTATCCGCTATTGCCCGCGGTAAGAATCGTTCGGTAAATGAAAAAATGCGTCTGAAGCTGCCGTTATCTTCAATCTCAAAAATGTGTGCCAAGTTCGTACCTATTTCCGCAGTGATAAGTTCTAATCTTCCGTTTTTGTCTATATCTACCGGTGTAGCGACAGCATGCAGTGCGAGTTCGGCTGATGTGCCTTGCAAGAGATGCCGTGGGTAAATCGGCGCGTCTTGTCCCTCAATCTTATATAAACGACCGTTGTTGTCATCAATTCGCAGTCCGCCTGCCCGGTTTTCCACTAACAAGCGATACATGTAAGCACCGGGGGATATACCTAAATCTGACAAGTTCACGATATGGAGACGATTCTCTGAATCTGACCGGACAGATCTGACGATATTCCCGTTTGGCTGAAAAATCTCTATTTTGCCGACGGATACTTCGTCTGTCTCCCACAGAACTACTGACTCGACGCTATTTCCCGAAAACCATGCCTGCGATTCATGCTTGGAAATGAGGGGTGCCGTCCGGTCCACTTCAACTACAGTTCTGTCTCTTTTGATTTCACCCGTTCTCGATTTGACGCTGAGCCGTACTGTGTATTTACCTTCCGCTAAGGCAGAAGTGTCCCACTTGTACAGACAGACATTAAATTTCGGTTTCGTTTTCACAGCTGCTAAGGGGAGCCATAAATCCGGCACTTCGCCGATGCCATATTCTAACCAGTATTCAGTGAATCCGACCCCTCCGGCACTCCCAAAAATCTCGATTTTTTCAATATGACTGGATTCTACATCCTGTGAGAACATTTGGGAGGTGTTAATCTGCGCGATGAGTTCTGTTAGAGAGGCGAGTGCGGTGTAAGCATCAAGCGAACCTGCACCAACGAGGTCGCTAATAAAAAGCCGAGCTGCTGTTTGAATCAAGGTTTCCCGAACCTCTGCATGGGTATAATCTGGATTCGCAGACACGACTAATGCCGCAACCCCTGATACATGCGGAGCTGCCATCGATGTGCCAGATACACTTTGGTAACCACCGTTCAAATCGGTAGTAAGAATTTCGTCACCCGGCGCAGCAATATCAATTGTCGCGCCGAAATTGGAATTGGCGTACAGCTGCCGCTCCGCGTCAACCCCAGCGACCGAGATAACAGTTTTCAGTCCGGCAGGATACCACGATCCGACTGCCCTCTCATTTCCTGCCGCAGCAACCATCACACACCCACGAGCGTAGGCGTATGCTACAGCATCTGCTACAATGAAGGCGTTTACTGTATCTCCCCAACTCATGTTAACGACCCGGGCACCGTTATCGGCAGCGTAAACGATAGCCGCAGCAACATCGTCATTTTGGAGATACCCGCCGCCGCCATATTTGAAGCTGGCTCTCAACGGCATGAGACGGCACCGCCACGCAATACCTGCAATTCCAATCTGGTTGTTCGCTTCCGCAGCGATGATACCGGAGACTTGTGTGCCGTGTCCTGTTTCGTCTTTCGGTTCGTTATCTCGCACTTTCCAATCACCGTTGCCCGGTAGCATCGGCGCATCACTGAAATCCCAACCGTTGATGTCGTCAACATAACCGTTCCCATCATCATCAATGTCGTTCCCCGGAATTTCACCAACATTTTGCCACAGCTGCGAACGAAATTCCGGGTGCTGCATATCTATACCGCTATCTACAACAGCCACAGTTATTTCTCGGTTTCCCTGTTCAATATGCCACGCTTGTGGCATATTCATTAGAGCTAAATTCCACTGTTCGCCATAGCTGGGGTCGTTCGGTACGATTTCGGCGCAAGGTCGATTGAGACGGTTCGTCTCAACCGCTTCAACTGATGGATGTCTTGCATACCGTTGCTGCAAGGGTTCCAATGCCCATGCGGCTGGAAACCGAATGAGATAGTTGAGACGCAGGCGTGGATGTTGTCCGGCGGGTGTAGTCGGTGAGAAAACAGGCGAAACGGATACCGCACCGAGTTTTTTACTCAATGCGTCAAGTTGCTTACGAGAAGCGTCTGGATGTAAGCGTACAATTAGTTCGCCCGGTGTGTGCGCGATTTGAGAAAAGTTGTTTGAGTTGCTCTGCGCAAAGACGAACTGGACATTTATAAAC
>VXXH01000708.1 GCA_009835515.1 Candidatus Poribacteria bacterium | reverse complement strand
CTTTTAACTAAAGGAGTCGTCAGTCATCGGTTTTCAGTCAGAGATACCTTGTGGCAGTAACAGATAAAGCTCCTGTCACAAGAAAGTAACTGAAAACTGAAAACTGAAAACTAATTATGGTAAATACTGCCGTTATCGGTTACGGATACGCTGGACGCGCTTTTCATTCTTACCTCGTCGGCTTGGCAGATGGATTGAACCTTTACGCTATTGCCACACGGAATGCTGAACGCCGTGAGGCGGCACGTGAAGCATACCCAAACGCGCAAAACTATCAAACAATTGACGAAGTCATCGCAGATGATGCCGTTGATCTCGTCGTATTAGCCACACCTCACGACACCCACGCCGAACTCGCAATCAAAGCGATGGACGCAGGCAAGCACGTCGTCACAGACAAAATCATGGCGATGAATACCGATGAAGCGGACGCAATGATCGCCGCCAGTCAACGGAATGATGTTCTGCTCAGCGTCTTCCATAATCGCAGATGGGATTGGGACTATACCACAATCAGAAAAATTATTGACGACGGCTTGCTCGGAACACCTTATCTCTATCAGGTTGCGATTATGCGTTACGGCGCACCCGGAGGCTGGCGCGGTGTCAAAAGCCAAAGCGGTGGCATCCTTTACGACTGGCCCGCACACTTCGTCGATCAGGCACTGCAGCTCGTAACGGCACCCGTTGAATCTGTCTTCTGTGATATTCACTACAACACAAGATGGGACACAGACATCGGTAACTATGGAAACCTCATCATTAAGTTTCAGAACGATGTCCGGTATCAGATTGAGATCGGCAACCTCTCAAAAGCCGAGAAACCGCGCTGGTATATCGTAGGAGATTTGGGTGGGTTAATCAAATACGGACTCGACCCACAGGAGGGACCAATGCGCGAGGGGAACATCGATGCCGCACAACAAGACCCCGAAAACTATGCAAAAGTCTGGACTGAGGCGGGTGGTGAGAACCGTGAGATCGTTGTCGAAAGCGTCCAGACAACATGGAAATCCTACTATCAGAATATCGCAGATGTCCTGAATAAAGGTGAAGAATTAGCTGTCAAACCCGAAGAGATCCGCAAAGTGATGCAGGTCTACGACGCAGCAATGCAGTCTGCGGATAGTGGAGAGACGGTGCGGATATAGGAAGATTCATAAATGAAAAGACAAAACATTTCAACGGGAACAAAATGGGAACCGATTGTAGGTTACTCACGGGCTGTCCGGGTAGGGCAATATGTCCATGTTTCAGGAACGACAGCGACAGATAAAAACGGCAAAATCGTTGGTGTGGGAGATGCTTACAAGCAGACAGTGCAGACCATCAGCAATATAGAAAATGCGCTCAGATCCGCCGGTGCGAGTCTGAAAGATGTGGTTCGCACACGTATCTATGTGACGGATATCAACGATTGGGAGAAGGTTGGAGGGGCACACGGCGAATTTTTTGGCGAAATTCGTCCCGCTACCAGTATGGTCGAAGTTAGCCGCTTGATTGAACCGGAAATATTAGTGGAAATTGAGGCGGACGCGGTCGTGGCAGAATAGACATCTCTTACACACTTTGAAATTTCGTCCATTTTAGTACACTTTCTAAAACTGTATCCAGAACTTCTAAAATAGCATCATATAATTCATCTTATAAGACCTTAGACAACATTAGGACTTTTTCTCATCAACACCCGATGGCAAGCCGTTAAGAGTCGGGATTTGGAAACCCAGCCTACAAGAAGACAGATAGACCCTAATTAAATTGTTCAGATTATGGACAATAGCGTTCATTTTTTGACACAATTGTTCCTTAAATTCCGGGGAATTAGGGCAAAAAAAGGCTTTCAGCGTTGGCATCGTATTTGCTACACAATATGACACAAACAACTGGTCATTAGGGAGAAACACCATGAAAACGAAAACACAGTATGGATTCATACTGATATTGCTCCTCGTATTTGCCGTTTTACAGAACGGTATAGCCGATCATCACGCAGCAGACACGTCAACATATACAGAATTAAACAAGCAGGTTGTCGAAAGCATTGACAAAGGGTTGGAATGGCTAAAGGGACAACAAGCTGAGGACGGACTCTTCGCCAATCATCCCGGAATAACGGCTCTTGCACTCACCGCCTTTTTACGGCATCCAGAAAATAAATACGCAGAGGCGGACCATCCGTTTATCCAAAACGGACTTCAGCGGTTGGTTGCAATGCAACAGCCCAACGGTGCTATTTATGATGTCGAGATGCAACCTGCACTGCCGAATTACAACACCTCTATTTCCATCATGGCTCTTTCCTCAACCGGCAACCCGAAATATGACGAAGTTATTAAAAAAGCGCAAGGCTTTTTGAAGAGACTACAGGTCACAGATGAGGAGAGCGTTTATTTTGGTGGGATCGGCTACGGTAGCCGTCAGGATGTGAAAGACTTGTCCAACCTGAACATTGCTATCCAAGCACTCAAAGAGAGCGGTTCCGATGACCAAGAAGTCTGGGACAAGGCGATTAAGTATCTCGAACGCACACAGAATCGCAGTGAAAGTAACGATCAGTCGTGGGCAGGCAACGATGGCGGTTTCATCTATTCGCCTGACGGCGAAAGCAAAGCTGGAACAGATGCTGCAGGAAGTCCGCGCTCTTATGCCAGCATGACGTATGCCGGACTGCTGAGCTTCATCTACGCAAATGTTGGTAAAGATGATGAACGCGTCAAAGCTGCTTTCGAGTGGATAAAAGAGCACTTCACGTTGGAAGAGAACTACGGCATGGGTGCTCAAGGGCTTTACTATAACTACCACACGATGGCGAAAGCGTTGCGACTCTACGGTCAACCCACCTTCGTAGACGCAAAAGGTATTACACACGATTGGTACCGTGAATTCGCAGAAAAACTGATTGCGGTACAGAAACCTGAAGGACTCTGGGTAAATGAGAATAGCCGCTGGATGGAAGCATTGCCTGTGTTAGCAACCAGTTATGCGATCCTCTCCCTTGACACAGCCTATCCGAAATAGGTGTAACCTCTTTTAAACTTTTCAGAACCTATGTATCAATCAATCAAAGTATCCGCAATTTCGCTCAAACCTACCAAATGGGATAAAGCCTCCAACGCTGATAAATTGGAGGCTTTCTTCGTTGAATCGGCTAAAGATAGTCCACAACTCATTTTGGCGACCGAGGGTGTATTAGAAGGCTATGTCGTTATGGATGTCATTGAAGGCAGAGCCATGCCAGAGGCGATGCTTGATATCGCAGAACCGCTTGATGGCGCATATATCCACCGATTCCGGCGGCTTGCACGCCAACTCAAGATCTGTCTCTGTTTCGGCTTCGCTGAACGATCTGGTAACTCTGTTTATAATTCGGCTGTGTTTATTGACAGCGATGGTGAGATATGCGGCACCTATCATAAAACACAGTTCGCCGAAGGCACACATCCATCGTGGAACTTCAATTGTATCGGCGAGACGATTCGTGCTTTTGATACACCCTTCGGACGCGCGGGTATTCTAATCTGCAACGATCGGTGGAATCCATTGATTGCGCGGACGCTGGTTTTAGATGGCGCGCAATTCCTTCTAATCCCCTCCTACGGTTCAAAAGGTAAATCACAAAATCAAACCGTTCTCGCCAGAGCACGCGAAAACGGCGTACCGATTGTAGAAGCAAACGTCGGCATGAATCTCATCATTAGCAAAGGCGAAATCATCGCATATAAATGGGGCAACGACCAGATCAGCACCGCAGACATTGACATTCCACAGCCACCTTCCACCGAGGCTGCACGCCATTCGGAGCAGACGTACCTACAAGCCCAAGGGCCTGAGATGGAAACCCGCTATAAGAAAACCATCGCTCGCTTGTGATGATACGGTGTAATCTTCGAGATGCCCACTTGGCAAATATGCCCTCGACATATAACTCGAAAGCCAAGAGATAGAAATGCTACCCATCAGGTGTTACCTTCCATAAATAGATAACCCCATCAGAACCACCGCTTGCAAGCAAACGACTATCAGGCGAAAAAGCGAGAGATTGAATATCGCGCTTGTGTCCGATGAATGTTGCAATAGGCTTTCTTGTGGCTATATCCCATATTTGAACCGTCGGTTGCCGTCCACTCATACCCACAGCAATGCGGGTGCCATCAGGCGAAAATGTGAGGCTCGTTGCGTTTACTGTACTCAACGTTGTAATATCTTGCCAAGTTTTTGTAGACCGGATATCAGTTCTGCCAGCACTCGTAGCGAGAAGGGTGCCATCAGGCGAAAACGCAATCGCTCGAACTGCACCCAAATGTTCAAAGGTGGCAATATTTTCCCCCGTTGCAACATCCCAGACCTTAGCAGTTTTGTCCACAACACTCTCACGAGAAGAAAAAGTATATGTAATGCCATCATCGCCTGCTAACTCTTCCCAGTTAGTACCACCACTACTCACCAGAAGCGTCCCGTCAGGCGAAAAGGCAAGTGCCTGAATCGGACCTATATGACCGGATAATGTGTGATGTAGTTTCTCAGTTTCCACATCATAGAGTTTGACCTTGTTGTCTCTCCCCCCGGTCGCTAACAACGTTCCATCATTGGATATTTCAGCAGTCATAACACGTATCTCATGCGGAAAGCGAGCGATAGTCTCCTCACCCCAAAGTTCGACGGCATCTTCATGCCTAATACAAATCCCAAGGTATTCCCCTTCAGGCGATAGTCCGATAGTCTTAGTGTATCCATTAGTGCCTACCAGAGTCTTGACCTCTACCCCTGTTTCAATATCTCGCACCCTGATCGTATTATTTGCACCAAGATTTATGAGGTGTTTTCCATTCGGTGAAAAATTGACACGGACCCCCTCCGATGTATGCTCAGCAGGCGGCTTTCTCTCGTTTCTGCCAATCCATTTTTCTCTATCAAGATCGAATGGGACAGCCGTGCCATCCTCAATCCGTAATACATGAACAACATCGGCGGTGAAATGGGTGGCTATATACCTCCCATCTGGCGAAAATGTGATGGATTTAGCAGATGCTTCAAAGGTAATCGACCAACGCTGTTTTCCTTGTTCAATGTCCCACAGTTTAACGTCGCGATCCCGATGCAGACCGCCTGTTGCTAAAAATTTTCCATCGGGTGAAAACGCGATGCAACGAATGCCACCTTCATTGTAGATTTCGGTATGACCCGAGGGAAACGCGAGCGGTCTACGATAATCTGGATGTGCAAAGGACCGGAACTGTTTTCCTGTTTCAAGGTCCCACAACTTCGCCGTCGCATCCAAACTACCTGTCGCCAAGCGTCTGCCATCCGGCGAGAACAAGACTGTTCTTACAGCATCTTCATGTTTGAAGGTGAAGCGAACTGTCCGCGTATCAACATCCCACAATATAGCCTCATTATTCCAGCCACTTGTCGCTAAAAGTTTGCCGTCCGGTGAAAATGTGACCCTCGTCGCAGGACCGCCATGAAGAAAGGCAGGAAGTTCCGTCTCAGTGCTTTCAGAAAAAATGCGCCACAATCTTGCCGGACCGTTCCTATACCCGATAGCAATTTGGGTGCCATCCGGTGAAAAGGCGGCTGTTGACGGAATATTCTCACCCTTAGAGGCGAGTAGCGACAAAAATTCATCAGTGTAGGCAGAGTAGAGCCACACACCAATGTTAGATACGACAGCAACAAGGTCGCCATCCGGCGATACTGCCACATCCGACCCACCGCCTCTCCCAAACCGGGCGACCGCGCCAGGCGGTAATGCGATAAATGTTGGCTCTTTCGCGTGGACATCTCCTAAAACTTTGGGGGCTATATCTACTGTTTCAGTCTGCTTTACCTGCTTTTTCTCGTCAGCGAAAACTGTTGTCAAAGAAGAAAAAGATATTAAATTGGTAAGGAGCAATGCAAGGATTGATAGCATACATTTAGACATTGACGCGTCTCCTTAGATGGTAGTTAATAGGAACCTTTGGCCATCTTAAAATTATCCAAACTTTAGTCGTAATTATCAAG
>VXXH01000532.1 GCA_009835515.1 Candidatus Poribacteria bacterium | reverse complement strand
TGTCTAGTGTGCGTAACTACATTAAAGTAAATGGCATTCAGTGGCGACAAATTTTCGACACGGCAGCGTATTCACTTTTACAACAATATGATGTCGCTGGTGTTCCTGAAATGTGGCTCATTGATAGGGAAGGCAAGTTAATTACACACAAAGCGAAAGCGGAGAATTTAGAAATGCTCGTCGCAGAAGCAGTGAAGGCGCAATCCCAAGACTAAACCGCTTGCTTTTCCCTTCACCAACTGGAAACTTTTAGATGTTCCCCATCTGGATAATCGCCAAAAGAGAGTTCACAGAGAACATTCTCTCCCTCCGCCTACTCATCGGGTTAATCGTCTGCCTTGCCCTTTTCGTCGCCAGCACGTATGTCCTAACAGAGGACTACGAGAAGCGACTCAGTGTCCACAATGCCGCAGAAATCGAACACCGGAATGCCCTTGAGGAAGTGAAGGTGTATTCGTACCTGAGGCTGAATGTCGCAAAACCGCCTGAACCCTTAAGCGTTATCTGCTTAGGGATGGAGCGGCAGCTGGGAAGCACGGTAAAGGTTTCCTACGAAGATGTCCCGACAGAGGCGAAAATCCTCGGCGGCGGCAATCCGCTGCTGAACGTCTTTTCTGCCGTTGACGCGGTGCTCATGGTGCAGATAGCGTTCAGTCTATTCGTGATTTCGATCGCTTACGATGTCATCTGCGGTGAACGTGAAAGCGGGACACTCGCACTTGTCGCCTCAAACCCAGTCTCTAAATACCATATTCTGATTGGGAAATACATCGGCGGGATGGCGAGTCTCCTCGTGCCACTTGCGATCGGCTGGATAGCCGCGGCGATATTGATAAACGTAAACCCGATGATAGAATTCCACATCGCTGAATGGGGTCGGTTCGCCGGACTGTTCGCGGTTTTGGCGTTATATCTCTCCGTCTTTTTCCTGATTTCAATGCTGGTTTCAGCCATTACCCATCGGTCGGCAAGAGCACTCGTCTGGTTGCTATTCCTATGGATCGTGATTGTGTTCATCATCCCAAACGGTGCTGTGTATATCGCAAAGCAGGCTCGACCGATACCCTCCAAATCCGTGGTTAACATAGAAAGCGCGGCACTCAGGACAGCGTTTCGGGAGAAAATCAGAGATTACGGCGCAAAGCATCGAAGCAGCTCCTACTTTATATCGGAACGCAGTGTGATCAGTGGCAGTCAGCCATTTGCCTACCACGTGCTAACAGCATCCAGAGAAGCGATGCTTTGGTATCTCGACGGTGCCGGATCTTACATTCCACAGCGCATTGAATACGCAGAGCAGATAGGCAACCTCCATCAGGACTACTACCGTTCGCTGAAAAGACAGACCGTTCTGGCTGAAAACCTGTCCAGACTCTCTCCAGCATGGGTCTACTACAATATCTCCGCGGGTCTGTCCGGCACGGATTTGCGGCGACATGAACGGTTCATCCAGCAAGCACAGGATTACCGAAACGCACTGATGGCATACATGCAGGAACAGGGTGCTTTCTCAAGTATCAGCTGGTTCACGTCCGCCAATCTCAACGATATGCCCTCGCAAGCGGGGCTTACGGAATCAGACGAAGAAACGTTTTTTGAAAACGTCACACCGAAAAGTTGGGATGACGTGAAACCGCTTGACTTAAGCAGCATGCCTGTCTTTAGCAGTGGATCCGCGTGGGGAAACGTGGGGCTCGGTGGTGTTCTCCCGGATTTGGTCTACCTGATGATCCTAAACATTCTGCTGTTTCTGATTACCGGAGCGATGTTCCTGGAAAGCGAGGTAAGGTGAAAAAATGCTACGTGAAATTATCTGGCGAGAACTTTTAGATCATCTACAGAGCCTCCGTTTCGTCCTGACGTTGCTGCTGGTCATCGTTTTGATGTTGACGGGAAGCGTGCTGTATATCCACGATTACCGCCAACAGGTCTCGGATTACCGTGAAAACGTCAGCGAAACCCTGCAGCTTCTGGAAAATAAAGCGAAGAGAGGCTTACACGGGGTGGTCAGTGGTAACACCCTGATGATATATCGTGCGCCGAGTCCATTAGGATTCATCGCTGAAGGGCACGAAAAAGACTTGCCGAACGCCTTTGCTGTGGATGCGTTTGACCTTATCGGGCCCCAAACGATCCTACGCAGAAACTACACGCTCCAGCGATTTGACGCATTGGATTGGGTGTTCACCGTCGGCGTTATCCTGAGTTTCGCAGCGTTTGCGATGACTTATGACAGCATCTCAGGCGAGGCAGAAACAGGCACACTCCGACTGTGTCTCTCTAATTCGATCCCTCGCGCAACCCTGCTTTTCGGGAAATACATCGGCACAATCGTCAGCCTCGCGATTCCTCTGATCATCGGGATTTGTATGAACGTGCTTATCATGTCGCTTTTCGGGGTTCTGCCTTTTGAACCGACTTATTGGCTACAGATCGGCGGGGTCGCCCTGTTTTCGGTTCTCTATATCTCTGTATTCGCGACACTTGGGCTGTTCATCTCCTGCCTCACGAGAACCTCATCCGTCAGCCTCGTCCTACTCCTTCTGGTGTGGGTGTGTTTTGTGGTGTTCATCCCGCGGACAGGTGGGTTGCTCGCAAGTCGATTGGTAGAACTCCCCGATGAGAAAACGATCGCCAGACAGGCAAACGATGCGACACATGAAATCCTTAATCGATACGGCAGGGATAGATTTAGCACACACTGGTCGACGGGTGAACCCTTGACCCGCGCCGCCAAAATAGGGGATGCCAAGCAAGTGATCTACAATGGATACCGCAACCAACAACTCCATCAAGTGAAACTGGCGCAGAACATATCCCGTATCTCGCCAACAGCGATCTATCAAATCGGCTGTGAGGCGTTGGTCGGGACTGGCATCAAACACTACGAGCGGTTTTTCAAGAAGGCGATAGAATATCGGCGTAGTCTCCTGCAGTTTACCTACGAGGAATATCCGTTCAATCCCAACATCTTTCTTGAGGATGCGGAAAGGCAGCAATTGCGGGAGACGCAAATCAGTTTGGATAAGATTCCCAAATTTGACGACACGCCGTCCGATTTCTCCACCGCGTTCACCGAAGCCGGTCTGAACATCCTACTGCTGTTTCTATTCAACATGGTTTTCTGTATGGGTGCGTTTCTCGCCTTCATGCGCTATGATGTGTGAGCCTTTTAATCGTTAACGGGCGGCACAAATATCCCGCACCCGATCAGCCACCTCTGATGGATGGGACAACACTGGATAGCCTGCCGCTCGACACATCACAATATCCTCTCCGAGCAGGTCTGTGTGCTGACGGAGGAACCACGCGGCACAAAACGGCAACATCCCAACCTGGGCTGCCCCTTGAAGTTCGTCACTATTGCCATCGCCTATGAATATGCAGTCTGACGGGGCAACACCTAAATTCTTACATGTGTGTTGATAGATGTCAGGATCGGGTTTGACCATTCCGACCAGATTGGAAAATACCGTTACCGCAAAAAAGCGCGCCAAAGGACTATTTGCCCAATCCAACACCGGAGAACCCTCGGTATTACTGATGAGACCGAGCCTAATACCTGAAGTAGTGATTTCATTGAGCATATCAAGGATTTTGGGATCTATGCGACGCAAATGTACCGCACCCGCGGCATAGCGGCGTTCAGCGAGTGTTTTAATTATGTCCTCGGTGGATTTACCTCCAAGTTTCTGAACGATATGACGCAAAATCGCCGTATAATCTGAGAATTGTCCGGTAAGTCGTGCCAATCGGAGATTTTGGTATTCCTGCTGGAATTCCTTCACCGGCAACTGTAAGGCATGTGCAACTTCGATGTGTGAAGGGCGGTTGAGGTCGAATTCTGAGACGAGTGTGTTAAATAAATCGAAGATAACTACTCTTACAGCCATTTCTAACTCCTATTAATGGACACAGATAGCGTTCTCAGTTACCTCACCGTTCTGTTCGAGAACTGTGAACCCGTGACGCTCCAGTTCTAATCGCAAATTTTCAGGGGTTCGGTAACACCGCTTATGAATGTACCAAGTGCCGTTGACACAAATCGTTCCTTCATAGTCTTCGGGTCCGACACTGGGTCTGAAAGGATCCAGTTGAAATGGACTGTAGCACGTCTCGGTATCGCTATCCCAAAGTGCGTCTTGGTCAAAGCGGGTGTAAACTTTCCCCGTTGTGCTATCAACAATCCGCGTTTTGGCATCGGCTCGATCGGGTTCAAAAACGCAACAGCTCATCAGAAAGTAGCCATTCTTGGCGAGTCGAGACTTGACTCTTGAAAACATCGCATCCCGATCTGGATCGGTAACCATGCTTTGTGAGCAGAAACTGTCAACAATGAGATGGTATGCCTCGCCTTCCTGTGGCAATTGGCAGACATCTAACACGTCATATTGGATGTCTAAACCTTGTTCGGCAGCAATCGCTTTCGCTTTGTCAATGGCATCTGGGATAATATCAATCCCATGCACTCGGTAACCCAATTTCGCTAAAAAGCATGCGACAGGACCTGTCCCGCATCCAAGTTCAAGCACGTGGGCATCTGGTTTAAGGTCTAAACGTGGCAAGGTCTCTATTAAGAAGGATTTGGAGGAGAACTCTCTGAAATCGTCGGGATTTCCATAAAGTTCTCCCCTTGACATGAGCCCTTTTGCCTTCAACTCGGCATAATCCGCCAGATGTTCGTGGTAAAAGTATTTTTGTTTGATCATTGGTTTTCGTGAACGATTGCCACTTGCTCCAACATACCGCCTATCCGTGGCAGGTAATCGATCTCGCGGCTCAGGCGTGCGATTGCTTTACATCGACGTGTGAGCGCATCAATTTCTTTTATCATATTCCCGCGCGCATTAGGAATTGGTCCAAGACGTAGTAACCAATATATCCAAGCTGCCAGGACCCCTTTGTAATAGATAGCATCGTCGAGTGCCCTGCGGAAATTAGTGGATAGTTCTGCTCGATAAACACTTTCAATCTCTCTCGTCAGAACTTCATCGCATTCCCAGCGCACTGAAAAAGGATAGGGGCCGAGAGGCGCGTCAAGGAGAAAATGCCCATAATCGCTGTACTCAAAGTCAACAAGTTTTACACCGTCATTGAGCCATAGATAGTTCTGTGGAGCAATATCCACGTGTCTGAGAGCAGAAAAGGGTTCGCCCTCCGAAAGCGTCTCCTTTAATTCAGATAACTCAGTTTCAACAGCGATAGATACGGGTTGCTCAAGGGATGTCGCGAGTCTGTGAAAAGATCGGAGTATTCCATTAAATGTGTCTGGGTCTGCTTGGTGGAATGTTCCAAGACTCGTCCGCAGACGGAGCCATTCGTTTTTCCTACCATAGGTAGCTCCGTGCATACGTCCAATTGCCTGAGCATGAGCAAGTAGTGCACAATTTCGCTCGTTTTCATTAGAATCGCGTAATATATCCCTAAATGAGCGCGCTTTCGGCACGTATTCAAATGCGATTAGTCCTTCAACAGCATCGCCCGCGATAAATTGGGGTACCAGTGTCCGGGTACCATCAATTTCATTCAAGAATTGAAGTGCAGCCCATTCATTGAAAAACTTCCAAGCCGGACTCCCAACGCAATTTGATTTAGGATTATAGGGTTCACGTTTCATATGTCTTGCTATCTTGACGAGAAACACCTCTGGCAAGGAACTCGGTCCATCGGCAACCCAACAGCGAAAGATACGGTTCTTCTTGAACTTCGTGCATTTTGCAAGACGAATCTCATATTTGAGAGAACGCGAAAGACTTTTCTCTATGGGTGATAACGGTATATCCATCTTTGATAGTTTCCTTTATAGCGGTAAGTAGGAAGACACTTCGCTGTTAGGATTTCAAAGCCGTCTAAAGTCAATTTTGACGAGGATGATGGGCCTAGGTCTCAACAGTATACCACACAAGATAGGGAAAAACAAGATGGTAGGAGTAGGAAATCAGGACTATTTAGTTTTCTGATTTGATTTTGATTTTCCTTTATGGATGTTAACATTCTTCCGCAAGATCGCGAG
>VXXH01000279.1 GCA_009835515.1 Candidatus Poribacteria bacterium | reverse complement strand
ACCGTACGTTCTCAAAATCGGGTGTTTTATAACGGATGCGACTTCTGTCCAAGCCTCTTGGCTATTTTCACGCGAAAGGTCTGGCGTGAATCCGAAATCAAGGTAGACTTTGACCGCCGCAATTCGTCCAGTTGACGTGCCGAGAAAACAACACTCGTGGGACTGCTTCAGGCGCGTCATCGCTACAGACATCATCGGTTTAGATAACCCATGCCCTTGATAGTTCGGGTGAACCGCCACCCAATGGATCTGTCCCCAAGTTTTACCATCGATATCCGGTTGCCACCACGCCGTGATTGTGCCGATCTCCTCGCCAGTGTCCGTGGTAAGGAAAAAACTCCGATCCTCCATCGCTAAAAGATTCCGTTTAAACTCACGCGCAAAAAGTCCATCATCAATGTCGATGTAGGGTTCTGCTGCTTTCTGAATCCGCGTCCAGATATGCCCTTCATTGGAACGGTAATTGCGGATCGCAAAGCCCTCTGGAATAGGGAATTGCGGGATATTCTCCATGTGCTCACGGATCATTCTGACACTGTAGTTTTTCATGATTGGATGCTGGTTCGCGGAAGATCAAGTTTGAAAACCTATTTCTTGTATAGGTTAATATAGCAAATTCTGTATAGGCGTGGCAAGGATATTTTGATAGTTGTCAGTAAGCGGTTGGAATGCAGGTCGCATTTGGGTGAGTACACCGCAAAACCTTGCCATCAAAGGAGGGATAGATGGAACAGAATTCGGTTGCTTTTTGGCGGGACCGTGTGGTATTATGTATCTATCATGGAAAAATCACCTACCCGCATCCCAATTTACACAATAGGCTATGGAAATCGATCAATAGCGGAACTCATTGAAGTGCTTCATCAGCATGAGATCGCCTATCTCATTGATGTCCGCTCGGCACCCTATTCCCGCTATAAACCGGAATTCTCCAAAGCACCGCTCGCGAATGAACTGGAAGAACACAATATCCGCTATGTGTTCATGGGAGATACACTCGGTGGCAGACCTGATGACGAAACGTGCTACGTTAACGGGAAAGTTGACTACGAAAAGGTCAAAACCACAGAATTCTACCAACGCGGCATTGAACGCCTTCATACTGCTTTTACACAGCAACAAAGCGTTGTACTGATGTGCAGTGAAGGGAAACCGGAAGACTGTCACCGCTGCAAATTGATTGGTGCAACGCTCACAACCGAGAATATCCCAGTCATCCATATCGATGAAAACGGCGAGCAAATGACACAGGAGCAAATTGTTGAACGTTTGACGGGGGGGCAATTGTCGATGTTTGGTGAAGATACATTTCACTCTCGAAAAAAATACTCCTAACTTGATCCACTATGAAAAAAATCAAAATTGTCACCATCGGTGTATACGGCTTCGACGAAGCCGGTTTTTTTAATGCTTTATGTAATGCGGAGATTGATACGTTTTGCGATATCCGAAGTCGGCGAGGTGTCCGCGGTGCGACCTACGCATTCGCCAATAGCAAGCGGTTGCAAGCACGCCTTGCAGAACTTGGTATCCGATACATCTATCGTAAAGACCTTGGACCGACGAAAGCCGTTAGAGAAAAACAGGCAGCAGTGGATAAAGCAACGAAAACTGCCAAACGCAAACGGACCGAACTTGGAGAAGTGTTTATTGAAGCCTACCACACGGAATGTCTGGATGCGTTCGACTCGCAAAGCCTGCTTGACGAACTGGCATCGGACGCGAAAGTTGTCGCACTTTTTTGTGTGGAAACAGCACCGGAGGCGTGCCATCGTTCCTTGGTAGCCGATAAACTGGCGAAAACATTCAATCTGGAGGTGGAAGACATCTTACCGTGAGAGTCTTAATTGTTGCGAAAACCCGAATGGGCGCGGGCGCATGCATCGGCGCAATCACAGAGACAGGGAAAAGTGTCCGACTCATTCCGTTTAACGCTGACCCACATGATGGCGCGAACCAAGAATACGAGGTCGGTGATATTTGGGAGATTTCCGCGAAACCTGAAACTTCACTAATCCCGCCACATAACGAAAACATTGTTGTCCATAAAAAGTCGCGCGTTCGCACTGCAAAAGACACAAAAAATTTAGTGAGTGCAATTGAACTCTTGATGCCGCCGAAAGTCGGGAATCCACGTGAACTCTATGGAGGCTTATTGCAGACTACAAGTAGCGGTTCACTTTATGTCCCTGCTGCAGGTGATGTACCGGCTTACAGTACTATGTTTTGGAGATCGGATCAACCGCTTATCCGCGACGTAGAAGGAAGGCGGATACGCTATCGTTATCCTACCGAAAACGGCGGTTGCACGCTTACCTTCGTCGGCTTCCAAGAACCTCTTGAGACAATTCCCACAGGTATGCTCTTGCGTGTGTCGTTAGCACATCGGTGGAAACCAAAAGATCAGCCCGATGCTGAAGAACGGCACTACGCGCAAATCTCTGGCTGGTTTTTTGAAGAAGTAGAACAAGGTCAACCGGAACACCCCACAGAACCAGAACAGCCTTTACCCACAACACCAACGCAAACCCCCTTAGAGATTCTGACAAATGTTTTCGGACATGAACAATTTCGTCCATTTCAGGAAAACATCATCAACCACATCCTAAAACAGCAGGATGCGCTGATTGTTCTACCCACAGGTGGCGGAAAATCGCTCTGCTATCAATTGCCCGCGCTCATGTTTGAAGGTGTGACCGTTGTTGTTTCACCCCTAATTTCACTCATGCAGGATCAGGTGACGCAACTACAAAATCGTGGTATCCACGCCGCGTTTCTCAACCATACTGTTGGAAATACAGCATACGTCGCCACAATGCAACAGGTCAGACAGGGTAAAATCAAGCTGCTTTACCTTGCCCCTGAAACGCTCGTTCGCCCCGAAATACTTGTCATGCTCGATGATTCAGATGTCGCCTGCCTTGCGATTGATGAAGCACATTGCATTTCAGAATGGGGGCACGACTTTCGGCAGGAATATAGACAGTTGGTTTCCATTCGCGAGCGATTCCAAAACGCCGTTTGCGTTGCCCTAACAGCTACCGCGACCCCGCGGGTTCAAAATGACATCAAGAAATTACTCAAGTTTGACGACGGAAATGAGTTCATAGGCAGTTTTGACCGAGAAAATCTATTCATCGCTGTTGAACCGAAAGTCGAATTACTGGAACAGACGCTCGCGTTTCTTAATACGCACCGCGGTGAATCTGGCATTATATATTGTCAAACCAAAAAGCAGGTTGAATCGCTCTGTCGTAATTTAACTGCCAGACGGATCCCAGTACGTCCGTATCACGCTGACCTTGATAATACAACTCGGAAACAGAATCAGGAGGCTTTCATTAATGGCGAAATCCAAGTGATCGTCGCCACAATTGCCTTCGGCATGGGAATCGACAAGGCAGACGTGCGTTTCGTTCTACACGCTGGGTTGCCAAAGGAGCCTGAATCTTACTACCAAGAGATCGGACGGAGTGGTCGCGATGGACTACCAGCGGAATGTCTCTTGCTATTCAGTTATGGCGATGTTGACACTATCAATCATTTCATTGACCAAGGTGCAGAATCCGAAAAACGCGGACGACAAGAACGATCACACACCCTGGTTTCGTGGGCAACATCAATAGCGTGTCGTCGAAAAGTGTTGTTAGCTTATTTTGGAGAGGAATACGATCAGCAGAATTGTGGGATGTGTGACAATTGCCGTAAATCAGAAATAGAGCGAGTTGACTTGACGGTACCCGCACAAAAATTTCTCTCGTGTGTCGTCCGGACAGAAGAACTATTCGGGGAAGCGTATATCATTGATATATTACGGGAGTCAAAGCGGAAAAAGATTCTTGATAACAGACACGATCAACTCTCCACGTATGGCATCGGTATGGAATACAGCAAGACGCAGTGGCGATATTTGTCGCATCAATTCCTCCAACACAAACTTCTTGAGCGAGATGCGCGGCACGGCAGCCTCCGTGTAACTCAGAAAGGATGGGGAGTGCTGAATGGAGGCGATAGGTTTGTGGGGGTTTCGGTTGAATCAGCACACCATGCCACATCTGAAGTGCTGACTGAATATGATCCCGAACTCTTCAAATTGCTCCAGACTGAACGAGACAAAATCGCTGACGCGGAAGGTGTACACCCTAATGAAGTTTTCCACGATAAAGCACTGCAAGCAATGGCGACCTATCTCCCGACATCTGCGGAATCGTTCAAAGTGATGCCAAGTGTAGGACCCGCAAAAACCGAAAAATATGGCGAGGTCTTTTTGCCTATCATTTGTGCCTATTGTCAGGAACATGAAACGAAGCCGGTAGCGCGCTCAACTGAAGCATTGAATACTGATCCACCAACCTCCGCAGAACTGAACGCACACGCTCCGGAACTTTTCGAGCGACTTCGCGATAAACGCAAAACCGTAGCAGATAAAGAAGACGTAAGGGCATTCCGTATTTTTTCTGACAAGATCTTAAAAGAAATGGTCACCCATTTTCCACGAACGCGAGAAGCGTTCGGACAGATTCGTGGTATTGGTCCCGCGAAAATTGAAAAATACGCGGATGATTTCTTAGCAATCATCCGCGCGTATTGCGAGGAACATGGTATTGAGTGAAGGCTCTTTCTACTGCATCCCAGAAGCACTTTGAACCTTTGAAGGCAGCTCTTGCATCACAGGAATAACATAACTCCGAATCGTCAAATCCTCTATTGTTTCTGTCTCTACGCGTGGCTCCGGCTTTTCTCGATGGTCAAAGACAATGTAGTATCCTTCCGTCACACCTTCAGCCCTGAGATACGCTGCGAGCTGCTTTTTACCGGCTTGATAGCGACTGGTGCCTCTCCAAATTTTTGTTTCTACGATATATTTCTGCTGGTTATGGATAATAATGATATCCATCCTACCGCGACCGGTTTGCACTTCAATATGCATAAAACCACCGATGCTCTTAACAAACTGGTCAAGATATGCAAGCAAAAGATGCCTGCCAACCGATTCTTGTGGCGTATCAGGGACTTGCAGAATTTTGAACCCCGCGCGGGCAATGAAATCTTGGAAATTATCAAGCAGTGCCCCCATATCAATCTGTTCTGTAGGTGTAATATAATTGAGAAACTCTTCATCGGCACCTCCAGGAAGGTACTGATGCTCCAATCCATTCAACGTTGGTTTAAAGGTCCTCATGATGCGATAGAGATAAATTGGATTGAGAATCTCACACATACCATCACGGGCTCTTTTGATGACACCATACATGGCAAGTTCATTGATGATGTCATCATCCATATTGAAATCTACGCCTTCATCTCGCGCCATAATCCGCATCAGAACACTTTCAAAGCGCGGGTTTTTGCGGATATTGGTTGTTAGATGCTCAATGTTGGTATTCCGTTCATGTAGCAGCTGTGCGTGCGCCTTTGAAAAGTGCACCATAGTAATCGGTTCACTTTTCGGAATGTCCAACTCTTCGGTAAGAATCTGGGCAAATCGGTTGACAAGGACAGGTTGCCCAGCAGTTTGCTTATGGATAGCTGCTATAACTTCTGGGACAAAAGCTTGTCCGACTTCGCCCGTATATTGCCCAAGCAGTTCCTGTACCTGTTCAAGGGTAAAGTTGGGTAGATGAAACTCATCTTGAATATTGAATGGCGAAATTGAGCGGTCATAGTTAAGTTGTGCAATACTTTTGACACCGATGATGCCAACGCTGTGTGGGCACCGAGGTTTACCAGCAATATAGATATGACGGAGCGTATGAAGAAAATCGCTCAGGGCAACCTGCGGGATACCATCAAATTCATCAATGACGAGGACAACCTGCTGACCACCATATTCAGCGTCCAGAAAGCGTGCGAACCGTTTAAAAAATGTCATCATCGAAAGATGATTTGTTAAAGTTGTCCCTTCCAAAAATCCGCGTAAAGCCTCGGAGGGGACACATCCCCGTCCTTGGAAAACAGCTTCTATCTCTTCACGCATCTGTTCATAGAGATATTCATAGAAAGTAGACAAGGTAAGATTTTTACAGACATCAAAGTTCAGTTGAATTGGAAAATAGTCTATAG
>VXXH01000690.1 GCA_009835515.1 Candidatus Poribacteria bacterium | reverse complement strand
CCCTAAAGTTGTCATGATGCAGGTTACGATTGCGAAAATTCCGATAAAGAAGAAGAAAAAACCGAGAACGTTGGTCATGACTTCGGGTGGTACAACTCGGTCATTAACACGAATGGGTAGCACAGCATGTGGGAAGATGAGCCGTTTAATTTCAGCACCGCTCTGCCTAATAAGAAGGAGGAACCGAACCTGCTTTATCCCGCCGCCAGTGGAACCAGCACAACCGCCGTAGAACATAAGCGTTACCAAGATGAACTGGGAGAGGGCGGGCCACTGTTCAAAGTCAGCAGTGCCGTAGCCGGTAGTTGTGATGATAGACATCGCCTGAAATGCGGCATAGCGGAGCGATGTCCACATCGAATCGTAAGGCACCTGTCCATCAACCTGAAATCTGATGGTATTCCATGAAATCAAGGTGATACTCACTGCGATAACAGTGCAATAGAACTTAAATTCTGTATCTTGGAAATAACTTTTGAGATCGCCGCGGAGTGCGCGATAGTGGAGTGCGAAATTGGTGCCTGCAAGGAACATAAAGAAACAGATGACCATGTCAATATAGACACTATCATAGTGGCCAATGCTGCTGTTCTTTGTAGAGAATCCGCCGGTCGCCATTGTTCCGAAGGTATGGCAGAGTGCGTCAAAGAGCGTCATGTTCCCCAGCATCAGTAGTACAGTTTCAAGAACAGAGAGAATCAGATAAACACCCCAGAGCAGCTTTGCTGTTTGTGCAATACGGGGGGTGAGGCGATCCGTTTGTGGTCCAGGGGCTTCAGCGCGAAAAAGCTGCATGCCACCGATACCGAGCATCGGAAGGATTGCGACAGCAAGCACAACGATCCCCATTCCACCAAGCCAGTGAGTGAAACTTCGCCAGAAGAGCATGGCGTGCGAAAGGTGTTCAATCTCTGTCAGAACAGTGGCCCCAGTCGTTGAAAACCCTGCCATAGATTCAAAATAGCAGAAAGAAAATTCCGTCCACGATGAGTGTCCTTCAATGTGAAAGACATCTGCAGACAGATATGGAAGAGCGCCAAATAGGGCGACAGTCACCCATCCCAAAGCGACGACAGCAAAACCTTCACGGATCCCGAGTTCTTCCTGTCGTGAGCGAATACTGAACCGGAGGATTAATCCGACAACCAAAGTGATTATCGCAGCGATAACAAACGCCATCAAATCGCTTTGGATTTCATCTGCAGCCATGCGATAATAGATAGCCACCCCCAAGGGTAATAGCATAGTCCCGGCGAGACAAATAAGTAAATTACCGAGGGTGTAAACAATTAATTTAAGGCTCATGTTTTATGGTTGTCAGTTATCAGTACGGTTTTTCTGCGAAAAACCTTTCAGTTTTCAGTAGTTGTCAGTCGTCAGTTCCAAGAAGGGTGGGATACTCCGAAAACCTCTTAACTGAAAACTGATAACTGATAACTGACAACCATTCCTCTGACAACTGATAACGCTTTAGTTTCTCCGTTCGGCGAATAGGTCTTCGACAACCGGAATTGCCTCGGGCATACTAAAGACGATCACACGATCTGCGGGTTGGATAACAGACTGTCCTGTTGGGATAATGAGTTTTTCCCGCCGCAGGATAGCACAGATAAAGGCATTTTCTGGGAATTTAGTTTTAAAGTCGGTGAGTTCTTTATGGACAATTTTTGCGTTGACTCCGGCGACAATCTCAATGACTTCGGCATCTATTCCGTGGAGCGAGGCGACAGAAACGATGTTTCCACGCCGGATAAGCCGCAGGATATTGCTAACAACGGTGAGATGCCGACTGACTGCGCCATCAAGTCTATGGATGCGCGCTAACAAAGGTAGGTAACGCGGCTGCTGAACGAGCGCGAGTGCGCGTTGTGCCCCGTTTTCTTTTGCCGTCATACACGCCATAATATCGTTTTCATCGTCTCCAGTAACTGAGACAAACCCGTTGACATCATGTACACCTGCTTCTTCAAGCAGCCTAAATTGGAGATAATTACCTTGTAAAACGGTCGTGTGCTTTAGCATCTGGGAGGCAAGTCGTGCTTTTGCTTGCTCTTCTTCAATGAGTTTGACGTTGGTGTCGTTTTCTTCAAGCGTGCGAGCGAGTTCAATGCCAATAGGACTCGCGCCAACAATGATAACGCGGTCAAGCTGCTGATTGAAAGTGATCCCGCTAATGCGTAGGAGCTGCTCAACTGCAATTGTGCTTCCAATAACAAAGACATCGTCTCCCTGTTGTAAAGCATCGTTCCCCCTCGGAATGATAATATGTCTACCGCCGTTAGTGATCGGGTTTCCGTTGGTAGAAGGTCCGCGACGGCTAATAGCCGCGAAGCGGGTATCGTTGAGCAGCCCGCTCACATCTAACTCGGCGAGTGATCTTCCAATTAAAGGGTTTGACTGTTTGACGCGAAAAGAGACAAGCTGTATTCTACCATCCTCAAATTCGACAATTTCGCGTGCTTCAGGTATCTGTAAAAGCCTTACAAATTCTTCAACGCAAAGATGCTCAGGATTAATCAACAGATCAATGCCAAAATCCTTCGGTGTCAGACCGCTTTCTGTAGAGAAATAGTCAGGATTGGAGACACGTGCGATTTTTGTGTTAACGCTGTATCTCTCGGCAATCTGACAAGCGAGCATATTAATTTCATCACTGTTGGTAACAGCGATGAGGAGACCGGCTTCATCAATTCCAGCGGTTTTGAGCAGTCGAGGAGATGCGCCTGAGCCGCGCAAAGTCTGCAGGTCCAATTGTTCGTTAACCCGGCTGCAGGCAGCCTCGGATTCATCTATGAGGACAACGTCGTTATGTTCAGCGGTGAGGAGTTTGGCGGTATGAAACCCAACTTCTCCCGCCCCTATAATTATAGCTTTCATGTCTTTTAAGTAGTTTTCAGTTATCAGTTTTCAGTTATCAGTAAAAGAGGTCTCCGATTACATCAAACGCTTCTTTACTTGTTGCTGACGGTTTTCGCTTAAGTCGAGGGCATCTGAGTCATGTACACTTTTCGTTTTTGTCCTTTAATATTCGTCAAGTGGAGGGCAGGCACACATAAGATTTCTGTCTCCGTAGACTTCGTTAATGCGTGCTACAGGGGGCCAGAATTTAGCATCTCGCACCCACGGTTTCGGAAACGCTGCTTTTTCGCGCGAATACGGGTGACACCAGTCAGATTGTGTAACCATTTCAACCGTATGGGGTGCATTTTTCAGCACGTTGTCTTCTCGATCAGCAGTACCTGTCTCAATCTCGGTTATCTCTTCACGAATCGAAATGAGTGCGTCACAGAATCGATCTAATTCGGGTATTGATTCGCTCTCTGTCGGTTCAATCATCAAGGCCCCCGGTACGGGCCAAGAAACAGTCGGTGCGTGAAATCCGTAATCCATTAATCGCTTTGCAACATCCGTTACATCTACGTCAGCAGTCTTTTTGAATGCCCGTAAATCAATAATACATTCATGTGCGACTAAGCCGTTTTTTCCGGTATAAAGCACGGGGTAATGGGGTGCGAGTTTCTTTGCGATATAGTTGGCGTTAAGGATTGCGACTTCTGTTGCAGCTGTAAGTCCTTCTGCTCCCATCATAGCGACATACGCCCAAGAGATCGGTAGGATCCCAGGACTTCCCCACGGTGCGGCGGATACAGCCCCGATTCCAGTGCTCCCACCGACGGTGACGATTGGATGTGTGGGTAAGAAATCTGTGAGATGTGCCTTGACCCCAATCGGTCCCATCCCCGGTCCACCACCACCATGAGGGATACAGAAAGTTTTGTGGAGATTTAGATGGCAAACATCTGCGCCGATATCCGCTGGTTGTGCGATGCCGACAAGCGCGTTCAGATTCGCGCCATCCATATAGACCTGTCCACCGGATTGATGGACAATGTCGCAGATTTCGCGAATTTTCTCTTCAAAGACTCCGTGGGTTGAGGGATAGGTAATCATCGCAGCGGCGAGATTGTCACGATGTGTGTCTGCCTTTTCCTGAAGATCCTCAAGGTCAATATTCCCGTCCATATCACATGCGACGACAACGACTTGCATACCTGCCATGACTGCACTTGCAGGGTTTGTGCCGTGGGCAGATGTCGGGATTAAACAGACATCGCGATGCGATTCACCCCGACTGAGATGGTATTCACGGATGACCAACAGTCCTGCATATTCGCCTTGGGACCCCGCATTCGGTTGCAGTGAAATACCGGTATAACCGGTTATCTCGGCTAACCACGTTTCCAGTTGTGAAAATAGACGTTGATAGCCTTCTGCCTGTTCTTTGGGGACAAACGGGTGTAACTCACAAAACTCGCGCCATGTTACCGGGACCATCTCCGCCGTAGCGTTGAGTTTCATCGTACAGGAACCGAGTGGTATCATTGCGTTTACAAGAGAGAGGTCTTTGGTTTGGAGCCTGCGAATATAGCGGAGCATCTCAGTTTCAGAATGGTAACTATTGAAAACAGGATGTGTCAAATAGGGACTTTCTCGTTGTAATTCTATAGGGATGGCAGTGGCAAACTGGATGGGCGGAAGAGCGGAAGGGTGCTTTGTGTTTTCGGTACTATTTTCCGCGAAAATCTGCTGAAGTTCTTCAACATCGGCGGATGTTGTCGTTTCGTCTAAGGAGATACCGATGTGTGTTGCATCAATTTCTCGAAGATTTATCTGTTTTGTATGCGCAGCGGTGAGCAGTTCGGCTGCTGTTTCTGCTGGAACATTAACAGAAACAGTATCAAAACAGGGGGATTCTCCAGTGTCATAACCGAGTTTTTCAAGTTCTGCACGTAGTGTGCAGGTGTGGTCGTGTACACGCTCTGCAATCTGCTTAAGCCCGGTGGGTCCGTGATAGACTGCGTACATCCCTGCCATTACAGCGAGCAGCACCTGTGCGGTGCAGATATTGCTTGTCGCCTTTTCACGCCGGATGTGTTGTTCACGCGTCTGGAGCGCGAGTCGTATAGCGGGTTTGCCGTTGGCATCATGGGATACGCCTGCAATCCGTCCGGGGATACTCCGTTTAAGCTCTTCGTGTGTGGAAAGAAAAGCTGCATGTGGGCCGCCATATCCAAGCGGAACACCAAACCGTTGCGAGTTACCGATAGCAATGTCTGCGCCGAATTCGCCAGGCGGCTTTAATAGCATGAGCGATAACAAGTCTGTGGCGGTAACAAATAATCCCCCAGCGGCATGCACTTGTTCAGCGAATTGATGGTAATCGTAAATCGCGCCATCAGTTGCGGGATATTGCACGATGGCACCTAAGATGGGTGTGTTAAAATTGACATCACGATGGTCACCGATTTGTAATTCAATCCCGAGGGGTTCAGCGCGTGTTTGTAGAACAGCGATTGTCTGTGGATAACAAGTTTCTGAGACAAAGAAGTTTCGAGTGATATTCCGCGGCACATTTGCCAAACACATTCCCATTGCCTCCGCCGCGGCAGTTGCCTCGTCAAGGAGTGAAGCGTTCGCAATAGGTAAGCCGGTTAAGTCAATAACCATTGTTTGGAAATTGAGCAGTGCCTCTAAACGTCCCTGCGAAATCTCAGCCTGATACGGCGTGTATTGCGTGTACCATCCGGGATCTTCCAAAATGTTACGTTGGATAACCGGTGGCACAAAGCAGTTATAGTAGCCCATCCCGATAAAAGAACGGAAAACCTTGTTTTGGGAGGCAATACCTTTTAATGCCGAAAGTACTTCCAATTCCGAAAGCCCCTTGGCATTCTCATTTAGATTGAAGGTTGACGATAGGCGTATATCCGCTGGCACAACATCTTCAATAAAGTCTGCCATTGAAGCATAGCCGAGCATCGTCAACATCAATTCAATGTCTTCAGGGCGGGGACCGATGTGTCGATCTGCGAAGGTAGCGGTGTGGTTTTGTTTATCAGGCATGCTCCGCCTCAATATGTACTTGATACCCATCGGCATCAAGAAGCGCGTCAAGTTCGCTTGGGTCCGTTATTCTGATTTTCAGGAACCATCCATCATCGTAGGGAGAATCATTGACCTGTTCAGGTGCGTCAAGTAAGGAATCATTGACCTCAATCACTTCG
>VXXH01000615.1 GCA_009835515.1 Candidatus Poribacteria bacterium | reverse complement strand
CTGAACCTGAACCTGAAAACCCGGTCGTGCTTGAGTACGGTACAGTTTCTGGCACCATTACCGATGCTGGGACAGGAAACCCTATTCCGGGGGCTATTGTAAAACTGTTAGAGTCGTCAGTTGAAACTGGTGTGGAGGGGATCTACTCTTTTCAAGGTATTGTTTACGGTGATGCGCACACGCTAATTGTTGAAGATGCAGATTACAAACCCTATAACGAACCGTTCGTGCTCAATCAGGAACGCTTAGTTGTGGATGTTGCTTTGACACCACTGAAGGATCCAGCAGTGGAGATCCAAGAATTCTTTGACAATTTTTCCGACCTCCTTGAATCCCTGGATATGGAGAACATTGAAGCGATCCGGGCACTCTTTTCGGAGACTTACGTCGCTGCAGACGACCCTGCTACACTCTTCGGTGTCGCATCAGGTATTATTCCCGAAAATTATGAAGATGTCGTTCCGGCGATAACACAACTTTTTGAGGAATACGTCTTACTTGAATTCATATTCAATGATATAGAGGTAGATGTGACACATGCCCGTAAAATGGCAGTAACACTTCGACTTGATGTAAACGCGGAAAAAGGAGAGCAACGGGATCTGAGAGAACTCAAAGCACATTGTACGTTTGAGTTCCGCCGTGAAGGGTCAGATTGGAAGATTGTCTATTGGCAGCTGATTGAGTTAGACCTTCGCTTATAATCTTTCCTTGTAGGAGCGAGTTTTGCTCGCGATCTCTTTCTGTAGGAGCGAGTTTTGCTCGCGATCTCTTTCTGTAGGAGCGAGTGTTTTTGCTTGGGGTTTCTTGTCGCTCGCGACCGGTGATGTGATTTCAAGATTATATGTCTCAAACACCTGTCTTCGCTGATATGGATTGAGATAAGCAATTCGCAAGTGCTGCAAATTCGGTGATGTCCAACGTTTCAGCGCGCCGTTGTGGTGCTATACCAAGTTCCTTAAATGCAGCTGCCAATACTTCACCTGAAGCAAGTCCGCCTCTGACTAAAGCATTTTTTAGCATCTTCCGTCGCGTCCGAAATGCAGTACGCACTACCTGAAAGAAGAGCTCCTCACTTTCTACCGCAACCTTTGGCGTTTCGCGCATTTCCAACTTGAGAAGCGCGGAATCTACTTTCGGGGCGGGATAAAAATTTTCTGGCGACAGCGTAGCAATGAGTGTTGCCTCGGCGCGATAGGCGACGCCGATTGTTAAGGCACCGTAGTCCTTTCCCCCGGGACCCGCAACAATTCTTTCCGCGACCTCTTTCTGCATCATTAACACACAACTATGAATTTGTTTGTGATGCGCGAGGAGTTTCCACAGGATGGGAGTTGTAATATTATAAGGCAGGTTCGCGATAACTTTAAAAGTAGGAGGCACAGTCCCTGGGTTTCCGTCAACCAACAGTGAATTGAGTTCCAACTTGAGAACATCGGCGTTGAGAAGCTGAACGCGCGGATTTGTTGACTTTTGTAAAGCAAGTGTTGGCTCACAAGTTGCGCCAAAATGGGTTGCTAAGGCGTTGTATAATAGTTCGTCCACTTCGATAGCAATGACGCGTTCGGCATGCCGCGCCAATACCTCTGTGAGACATCCTAACCCAGCCCCAATTTCTATGACCGTGTCGTGCGCTGTAACCGCTCCAGCTTCAAGAATTATTTTCAGGGCTTCTGGGTTAACGAGGAAATTTTGACCTAATTTCTTTTTAGGGCGGGTATGGTTTAGCGCGAAAAAGGCACGGATTTGTTGGTGGTTCATTTTGGGAGGGGTTATTTCCGGTTGTTTCGTATAGAAACGATTTTTGTTAGAATGGTATCCGCCACGTCCCGTTTTGAGGAACGGGGTAGTTGTTCACAAGTGCCATCCCGGTCCAGCAGCGTGACGATATTCGTGTCGGATTGGAAGCCCGCGCCTTCTTCAAGAATGTCGTTTGCTACAATCAGATCGCAGTTTTTGCGGACCAACTTCTTTTTAGCGTTCTCAAGAAGATCGTTCGTCTCGGCGGCAAAACAGACAAGCGTTTGGTGCGTTTTCTGTTCGCCGAGTGTCTGCGCGATATCTGGGTTTCTTTCAAGTGGAAGCGTCAATGTATCAGCACTCTTTTTGATTTTATGCGGTGTATATTCGCTTGGACGATAATCAGCGGGCGCGCCTGCCATAATGACAATATCCGTTTCATTGAATACCGCCAGAAGTGCATCATACATATCAAGCGTTGTTTCCACGTGCTGGATCTCAATGCCAACGGGCGGAGAAACAGTAGCACTGCCGCTAATCAAGCGTACTTCTGCGCCACGCTGTGCCGCTGCTTCGGCGATGGCGTATCCCATCTTACCGCTGGAACGGTTTGTAATAAACCTGACTGGATCAATATATTCGCGCGTTGCACCTGCTGTGACAAGGATACGTGTCCCTTTCAAGTCGTATGTTTTTTCTATTGACGCTATAGATGAGAGGATATCATTTGCACCTTCGAGGATCATCTCCACTGTATTTAAACGTCCTACACCTTCATAGCCGCATGCGAGATCACCGCTGTCGGGTTCAATGAAATGAACACCGTTCGTTTTTAGGAGGTCAATGTTCCGTTGAACGAAAGGGTTTTGATACATGTGACCGTTCATTGCGGGGCCGAGGAGTATCGGACAGTGGACAGAAACGGCGACCGTAGAGAGCGCATCATCAGCGATGCCGTTTGCGAGTTTACCAATGATGTTTGCCGTCGCGGGGACAATTGCGAGCAGATCGGCACGGTCA
Source organism: Candidatus Poribacteria bacterium (assembly GCA_009835515.1). Lineage (GTDB taxonomy): Bacteria > Poribacteria > WGA-4E > WGA-4E > WGA-3G > WGA-3G. The sequence continues at coordinate 3,307 of VXXH01000615.1, read as the reverse complement.
GCGAGATCAATGTGCGGCGGTTTCCAATCTGTGCCTGCATCGAATAGATTCAGTAGGACAGGGTTCCGTGAGATAACTTGGAATTGCAAAGGTTGGACAAGGCGAGTGGCGTTTTCCGTCATCACGACGTGAACAGAGGCACCGATTTTGACAAGTTGACTCGTCAAGTCAAGGGATTTGTGGATGGCTATCCCGCCTGTAACACCTAAGATAATAGTTCGATCTCTGAATTCCATATTTTTTATGAGCGTTAAGATTTAGCCATTTGTGCGCGTAGTTTTTCCAATTCTGCTTCAGCCTGCTGTCTGCGTAGTGCTTCTTCTTCGGCGCGTGCTTCTGCTGTTTCGGCGCGTGCTTCTGCCGCTATCCGAAGGGAATGCTCTTCCATAGAAGTCGTAATCGGCGTTCCATCCGGTAAATACGGACGTAGTAGCCGCACCTGCGTATCCTGTTGGTCCTCCCATCGAAAATAGAGATTTAAGGTTTCACTGAACAGACCCCCTTGTGTATCGGGCGTAATTTCAACGATATCCCCCGTTTGATCTCGCCGCCACCCCTGAAACTCAGGCGGCTTCTCCATTTCGGGGTGATGGATGAAATACTCTTGCGCACCCATATCCCTGAGATAGACTTGAACTTTCTCACCCCGATCCTGATCCGCTGTCGCATCCGAAAGGAACTCAAAGATAACCGCAGGCACAGCACCCTCTGACCACGTATAAAAACTTCGTCTGAGTGGAAACTTAGCAGCACCTAAGACGACGTGAACATCGGGGGCAACGAACTTCGTCATATCGCCTTCACGGTAATAGATAAACGTGTCAACGCCTATATGGACGTGTGGATGGATCGCAAAATATCGTGTGAGTTGGTCGGCGAGGTTCCTCACTTGTTCAGCGTGAAATTCTGTTGCCGGCATCGGTTCATCGTCCTCATAGGGGTATCCTTCTATGTAAATCGTCGGTTTCCCTGTAGCTTTTGGAAAGACTGGCATATATTTTCTCTGCTTGAATCCAAAGTCGTTTATGGTATCCATGGTTCTCTCCATAATTTAATCTGATTGATCAACACCGAGCAACGGGTTAATCGTCTCTATCAATTGCGTATCAATACGGGAACGTTCTGCGGCGATAATAGCCTGAATCTGCTGAACTGCCTTTTGTGGCGCGTTTTCTGGGTTGCTGATCCAGTAATCAAAGTGCTCAATCTCAAGAATTTCGGATTTCGCGATAGCAAGGCGTTTTTTTACTTCCGTTTCCGATTCTGTTTTTCTGCGACGGAGGCGTTTCTCCAGGATGGCGAACGATGGGGGTATGATGAAGATGAAAAGACTTCTCGCCGGCGATAAGTCCTGTGTTCGGATTTGTAGGGTGCCCTTTACTTCGATTTCTAAAATAGCGTCTTTTTCTGCTTCGCGGGCAGCGACTATTTCGGATTTGAGCGTACCGTAGAAATTACCACCATATTCCGCCCATTCTAAGAAACTGCCTTGCTGAATATGCTTTTCAAATTCTGCTTTTGGCAGAAAGTGGTAATCAACCCCATCTACTTCGCTCCGACGCGGTTTACGCGTCGTCGCAGAGATAGAGAACCGCAAAGTTTCATCCGATTTGCAAAGGGCATCAATGACGGTGCTTTTCCCTGAGCCAGATGGTCCAGAAATGACGATGACAAGATTCGGTTTGTAAAGAGGTGTATTCGCCATTGGAACATCGCACCCACAACGTTAATCCGCTGCTTCGGCTGCTTCAGCGAGTTCTACAAGAACAGGGGATTCAATGCGGATAGCATCCTTGATGCAGACTTCTTCGCACAACTTGCAACCGACACATTCTTTGGGTTTAACAAGTTCACAGATGCCAAAGAAACTTTCGGCATGTTCGCCGGTGTCCGGATCCTTAAGTTCGAGACACTCCCAAGGGCAGATATGGACGCAGAAATCGCAGCCAGAGCAAAGTTCTTCGTAGATAACGGCAATAGGACGGTGTGTCGGGCGGCGGATGAATTTACACACCTCGCCAAACTGGTCACGAATTGCTTCAACGGGACAGACCATCCCGCATGCAGTGCAATCGATGCATACGTCTGGGTCGATGATGTGCAGCATGTTCCTGTCCCCTGTAATCGCATCAACGGGACAATTCGTCAAACACGCCATACACCCAATACATTCGTCGGTGATATAGTATGCCATAGGTCCTTTTCCTGTTTTTTGAGTCGGGCAGAACTTTTCTATTTCCTTAACACATATATTTTACCACAGCCATTATATATTGTCAAATCAATTTTATTTCAAGCCAGAACTATTCAGGATTTGCAAAATTAGCGTATGAACAGGATTATAGGGGCTACGAGCTTAATACTCGGAATCCTTTGAGTGCTGACAGCCGATTGCCGACTGCTGATAGCCAATGAAAAACTATTCCGTTGACATTTTCGGAGGTTGTCGGCTATAATAGCAACATAGAAATATTACGGTGTTGCTTTCAAACCCATATTATAGAAATAAAAGGACATAGAATCTAATGGATTTAGGATTAAAGGATAAAGTAGTCGTTGTAACAGGCGCGAGCCGCGGTATCGGACGCGCCATCGCACACGGATTCGCTGAAGAAGGCGCGCGACTCAGCATCTGCGGCAGAACCGAAGATACACTCCAAGGCGTAACAGACGAACTCACGACAAAAGGCGCGGCGGTTTTCGCCAAGCTCGCAGATGTTACGGACACCGAACAAGTTGAAGCATTTATAGCGGAAACAGTCGAAACCTACGGCAGAATTGATGTTGTTGTAAACAATGTCGGGGGCAGCCGATGGACCCCGCTGGAAGAGATTTCGGATACCGAGTGGCACGAAATCCTTGATCTGAATCTGGTTTCCGCGGCACGCGTTAACCGACTCGCGATCCCTGAAATGAAAAAACAGGGAAGCGGTGTGATCCTGATGATAACGTCTATCTACGGCAGGGAAGGCGGTGGACACATTACATATAACGCCGCGAAAGCCGCCGAAATCAGTATGACAAAATCTTTAGCGAAAGAGCTCGCACCGGACAATATCCGCGTGAATAGCGTCGCTCCGGGTTCAATCCTGTTCCCCGGTGGCGGTTGGGCGCGTCGCATAGCGGCAGATCCAGAGGCGATGGAGGCTTTTGTGAAAAGCGATATGCCCCTCGGCAGATTCGGGAAACCAGAAGAAATCGCGAACGTCGTTGTCTTTCTCGCATCGGAACGCGCAAGCCTTGTAACGGGTGCTTGTGTGAATGTTGATGGATGCCAGACCCATTCAAATATTTGACGCTGTTGGAA
>VXXH01000298.1 GCA_009835515.1 Candidatus Poribacteria bacterium | reverse complement strand
GGCTGATAGCCACAAATTAAAAATATCTTGACGGTTACACTTGAAATAGTGTATCATTTAACAATATTTAAATCTCCAATTTTCTACCAAGGTTTGGTCTGTAGGGCCTATCTTTTTCAATAGAAGTATGACGCAAAACGGTACTGGGAAAAATCAGATCGAAGAAGCGATAGAGATCGCCGCCGAAGCCCACCAAGGGCAATATCGGAAAGGCACCAATACGCCTTACATCACACATCCTTATGCCGTCGGACTCATCTTAATGGAAGCGGGATGCCCTGAGGCAGTGATTATCGCAGGTATCCTGCACGATACCGTCGAGGACACCGATCTGACGTTGGAATTTATTCGGGAACGTTTTGGGGACGCTATCGCAAACATCGTTGACGGCTGTTCAGAGGACAAGGCATTGCGGTGGCGCGCCCGTAAAACGGAACGGATTGAGGCGTTAAGAAGTGCCAGCCCCGAAGTCTGTACTGTGACGTGTGCTGATAAACTTCACAATCTACGGACTATCATTTCAGAATACGATCTCATCGGCGATGCTGTCTGGGATCGGTTTCACGGCGGTGTCGAAGATCAAGCGTGGTATTATCGGAGCGTTCTCGGTGCGATCGCGGACCGAGATGTCGCTTTACAAAAAAGCGGAGGACGTGCTAAACTAACTACGTTTGATGACGGTGCGCGTGCCATACCCGATGCCAAAGACACCGCACCTCAGCACGAACCATCCGATTGTAATGACGCTTGGAAGAAGCCTGCAGCAATAGACGTTGTAAACGCTCAACTCTTTCAACAGTTCCAGCAGGCTGTAGCCTATCTATTTGAAGGAAGGATGCCATGAAGATTGCCTACGCTTTTAGACGATGTACATCATACCCTTACAACGGTGGCGCGCTACCCACCGATGCAACAGATAGACGGCGGTTTTTAGAACACGCCAAAAAGATCGGCTTCGACGGGATTGAACTTCCGGGGATGAACCTCCCTGACGCTGAAGTCAAAACACTCCGCGCAGAACTTGAAGATACAGGTATGCCGTGTGTCGCAATTCGCGGCGGCGGTGGTGCTGCGAGGGACCCACAGGTCGCTGCAGCCAACAAACAACGAATGATAGATGCCGTTGAGTTCGCGGCGAAGATGGGGGCGGGTATTGTTAATTCGACAGTCACCACACCGCCCGACGATCCGGGTGGCAAAGGGACGTATCGTGGCGAATCCGTCTCACAAGGCTCAAGCCGTCAAGCGAATGATGAAGATTACGAACGGACTGCGAAAGCTGTGAGTGAAGTCGCCGTTATCGCCGCGGATCTCGGCGTCGAGATTTCCATAGAAATCCATCAAAATTCAATAGCGGACAACAGTGCGTCAACGCTACGGTTGTTAAAATTAATTGACGCGCCGAATGTCGGCATAAATCCGGATTTGGGTAATGTCTATTGGACTTACGACATTCCAGAGGAGACGTGTGAAGCCGCAATCACCGCGGTTGCACCGCATGTCAACTATTGGCATTGCAAGAGCCTCTATCGGGTGCATATCCCAGAGTTGGAAACGGCTATCTATGTCCAAGTCCCACTGCCCGATGGTGAAATCGACTATCGCTTCGCAATCGCGGCGGCACTTGATGCTGGCTACGATGGCTATCTGGCGATCGAGGGTATCCGCGACGGCGACCAGTTCCATCAAGATGGACGGAGCGTGGCGTACGTAAAATCTGTCTTGGCGGATCTACAGGAAACCTCTTAACTGGCAACTCTCACTGCGAGGCAAACCGAAAACTGACAACTCTATTATGACACAACAGAAGATCCGTTTAACTGCGACTGTGAAATGCGCCGGGTGAGCGTCTAAACTGGCTCCGGGTGAGCTTGCACACATTTTAGATAACATCCCGAAATCCACCGACCCGAACCTCCTTGTCGGTACCGAAACCTCGGACGATGCCGGAATTTACCGTATTTCTGATGACCTTGCACTCGTCAACACAGTTGACTATTTCACACCTATTGTTGACGACCCGTATACATTCGGTGCGATCGCTGCGACGAACTCACTGAGCGATGTCTATAGCATGGGCGGTGTCCCGAAAACGGCGTTGAATATCACCTGCTGGCCCAAAGCGGACTTGGATTTATCAATCCTCGGTGATATTGTCAGGGGTGGCACTGAAAAAGCGATTGAAGCGGGGGCAGCGCTTGTCGGCGGACACACCGTAGACGCGCCGGAACTCATGTATGGACTTTCTGTGACGGGGATCGTGCATCCGGAGAAATTCGTCAAAAATTACGGGGCACGCCCGGGGGAGGTCCTCATTTTGACCAAAAACCTCGGTATCGGTATCCTCACCACAGGCTTGAAGTTTGACAAGATCAGCGATACGGTGCTACCACAACTCGTTGAATCGATGACTCGGCTCAATGCCGCTGCTTCTGCAGTCATGCTGAAGTATGGTGCAAGTGCTTGCACGGATGTCACGGGTTACGGGTTGTTAGGACACGCTTCGGAGATGGCGGCGGGCAATGGTGCTTGTCTGAAGATAGACAGTGCTGCGGTGCCTCACTTTGAAGATGCCCCGGCACTCGTCGCGCAGGATACCTATACACAAGCCTATCTTGCGAATATGACGTTCCTTGCCGACAAAGTTACGTTCCACACAGATAGCGAGGCGATGCATCACATTCTGATGGAGGCGGAAACGTCCGGTGGCTTGCTGTTCTCACTTCCCGCCGAGAACGCGGATGCAGCGGTAGCGGAACTCCGTGCCGCGGATTGCCCTGAAGCCGCTGTTATTGGAGAGGTAGTCGCCGGTGATACCGCGCATATTGAGGTGTTTTAATAGTTATCAGTTATCAGTACGATTTTTCTGCGAAAAAATCTGTCAGTTATCAGAGGGAATAGTTTTCGGTTTTCAGTTAACAGTTTTCAGTTAAGAGGCACTTTGTGGCAGTCCGATTTGCTGTATCCGCCGCAGAAACCCTCTTTAACCGATAACCGACAACTGACAACTGATAACCAAAAAAAATGACAAAAACAGCACTTGCAAAACAGATCCGTGAGGCTTCGTATCTCACAGGTGAATTCAAACTCCGTTCAGGAAGTATCAGTAATTTCTATTGGGATAAATACCGATTTGAGAGCAACCCCGTACTGCTCACCGCGATTGCTCAAGAGATGGCGAAACGGCTCCCGTCGGGTTGTGACGGGTTAGCGGGTTTGGAATTAGGTGGCATCCCGCTTGCAACCGCGCTCTCATTACAAACGGGGCTTCCCTGCTTTTACGTCCGTAAGGAAGCAAAAACTTATGGCACCTGTAACCTTATAGAGGGTGGGGTCAAAGCAGGTAGCAGACTTGTCGTGATAGAAGATGTGATTACAACTGCAGGACAGGTTTGCACATCAATTGAACAGATTCGTGCAGCCGGGTATAGAGTGGACCATGTCGTAGCCGCCATTGATCGGCAGGCAGGCGGAGCAGCAAAGATTAATGCACTTGGATGCACATTCGCGTCCGTTTTTACGCTTGCGGAATTAGAAGGAGAGTAGCAGTCAGCAGTCAGCAGTCAGCAGTCAGCGAGGGTCTCTGGTGCATCAGAGACCTCTTTACTGATGGCTGAAAGCCGACAGCCGATAGCCATTAAAGATGAAGATACTGTTTATCGGAGATATAGTCGGCAATCCGGGCAGAGCAGCAACAACGAAGTTTCTGGAAGCGCATCGAGACAGGTATGATTTTATTGTCGCTAACGGAGAGAACGCCGCGGGTGGGAAAGGGTTGACATTTGAGATTGTTGATCAACTCTTGGCATCGGGTGTCTCCGCGATTACCACTGGCAACCACGTCTGGGATAATAAAGATATTTTCAACTTTATAGATACAACACCGCAGCTGATACGTCCGGCGAACTATCCAACCGAGGTGACCGGGCGCGGTGTGACCATCGTCTCCTCTGATGATGGACAGACCCAACTTGGTGTCATCAACCTCGCTGGACAACTTTTCATGAACCTATATACCAACCCATTTCACGCCCTTGATACAATTTTGCCTGAGATAAAAGCGGTGACACCCAATATCCTTCTCGACTTTCACGCCGAAGCGACCTCTGAGAAAATCGCAATGGGTTGGCACGCTGACGGTAGAGTCGGCGCGGTGATTGGGACACATACGCATGTTCCGACGGCGGATGCGCGCGTCCTCCCGCAAGGCACTGCCTATATTACAGATGTTGGGATGACGGGCCCCTATGATTCGGTTATCGGCGTACGAACGGATCTTGTGCTTGAACGGTTTCTGACGATGATGCCAGCGCGCTTCACTGTCGCTAAAGGCAATGTCAAACTCTGCGGGGCTGAGATAGAATTAGACGACAAAACGGGGCTGGCAGTGAGTATTGTGCCGCTGCAGGAGCAGTATTAATTAGTTGTCAGTTATCAGTTACAAGAGGTTTTGGATAGTCCCAAAGTCTCCTTCTGAAACTGAAGATTTTTCGCAGAAAAATCGTACTGACAACTGACAACTGATAACCAGTTATGCAATTAGAATTCTCGATGCCAACAAGAACTGTCCAGAGTGTCAGTGACATAACAAACCTCTTGAAAAGGTTGATAGAGCAACATCCACCCTTCAAAAATGTGTGGGTGCAGGGGCAGGTATCGAATTATAGTCGTTCTGGTGCCGGGCATGTCTATTTCACGCTCAAGGACGCGAATAGCCAAATCTCGGTTGCCCTTTTTCGGAACAATGCCTCTCGTCTCAAATTTTTACCGAAGGACGGTGAGGAGGTGATTGTGCAAGGGCAGCTGGGTCTATATGCGACCAGAGGACAATATCAGATTATCGGTCAAAACGTGGAGCCTGTCGGGATTGGTGCGCTCCAGAGAGCGTTTGAAGCGTTGAAACAGCAACTCGCAGACGAGGGGTTGTTCGATAACATCCACAAAAAAAGGTTACCAAAATTCCCGCAGAAGATCGGGGTGATTACGTCAGCAACGGGCGCAGCGTTCCAAGATATTTGTGAGCAGCTTCGCAAACGGTATCCGGTAGCCGAAGTGCTACTACACCCGTCCCTCGTCCAAGGTGATGGTGCTGCACAAGAGATTGCCGACGCGCTGCAAGTGATGAATCAGCGAGACGATATAGATGTGCTTATCGTCGGACGGGGTGGCGGTTCGATTGAGGATCTCTGGTCATTTAACGAAGAACGCGTTGCGCGTGCGATTTTCGCTTCCACGATTCCAGTTGTGTCGGCAGTCGGGCACGAGACGGATTACACGATCTCGGATATGGTGGCAGACCACCGGGCACCGACCCCGTCGGCAGCAATTGAACATATTGTCCCGGATCAGGATGAACTTTTCGCACAATTAGACGGTCTTGATGCGTGGCTGCGCACAACAATCCAGAACCAATTGAATAGCCATGAAGCACGGATCCAAGAGCTTGAAACGCGACTTGCCCCGGAACAACGTAAAGGCGAGATTTATCAACTTTACCAAACAGTAGATAACTTAGATTTAGCGTGTCGATCAGCTGTAGGACGTAACTTTTCTGATAGTGAAAACAGACTTCACACACTTGCCCAACGGCTTGACGCGTTGAGTCCGTTAGCGACGTTGAAACGTGGGTATAGCATCAGTCGAAAAACGGACGGTGCGGTGGTAACAACAGCTGAACAGGTATCTGTTGGCGATAGAATTGAGGTCCAACTGGCACAAGGGCATCTCGCTTGCCGGGTTGAAGAATTTCTGTCAGAACATCAACTCAGTGACAAAGAAACTGATTAGATGTAGGGAATGATTAACCTTGACATACTCCCCCCGCTAAAGCAGGGGGATTCTTAGAAACACCCTGAGCGGGGCAGATCGTGCTATCAACGACCACTGCTTGCGATGTGCCAGTCTTCTGTAGCCTCCTGCAACAGGTAATGCCCTAACTGCGTGCTGTAAAGCACCTTACGAAAAGTTTTGAGTCGTTTGTTTCAAATGGGATGTGCTTTTAAGCAATCTTTCCCGACTAACGACTGACAAGCATATTTTAGATATTTTTCAGTCGTGTGAGGCTTTTACG
>VXXH01000109.1 GCA_009835515.1 Candidatus Poribacteria bacterium | reverse complement strand
TGGCTGGCAATTATTTTTGGGAGATGTCGCCCGACGGCACCGAAATTTATCCCTATTCCTACAGACCGGACTCGACGCAGACAACAGCACCGTTGACAGAAGTCGGGGCGTGGCAGCGTCGGCGTTTGGAACAGCCGGGGTACCTTGCGGCTGCGTGGACATCGGTCGGGTATCAGGCACACATCGGTTATGATCGGCGTGCCCCAGCAGCACTGTGTCTCGGCACACCCGGATACGTCCGTGATCCCTCACGCTCTCAATTGGTGCCACATCGTCTTGTTTTCAACGAAATACGCAATGCCTCTGACGACACGAACGACTGGATAGAACTCAAGAATGTCTGCGGCACGGATGTCCAGCTCAGCGATTGGGAGATCAGCATCGTCTTAAATGTAGATCAAGATGTGGACATTGTGTCGTTTCCTGACTACACATTGCCAATGGATGGTGTGCTTTTGATTACCAACACCGATCCAAGTAAAACGGTGATTGCCGATGGGTTGAATATTGCGACCCGCGCGCGGCAGAGCGGGGCGCAGCGCCCCTATCTTGTTGCACATGGCTTGAGACTCCCCAGCACACCCTATCTCCTGATTTTACGGCATGTGGGCGAATACGGTGAGAGAACGATTGCGGATATGGCTGGTAATTATCCTTTCACGGCATCGCACGACGGCACCGAAATTTATCTACTTGCGAACGCGCCACAACCACCGGAGCCGTTAGCCCCGTTGACGCAATTGGGGGCGTGGCAGCGTCGGCATTTAAAACAACCAGGATATCTTGCTGCTGCATGGATGTCGAGCGGGTATCATGCACACATCGGTTATGATCGGCATGCCCCGGCATCACTGTGTCTTGGCACACCCGGATACCGGTATGATCCTTCACCTTCTCAACTCGTGACACGTTGTCTCGCTTTTAACAAAATACACAATGCCTCTGATAACGCAGCCAACCATGTAGACTGGATAGAACTCAAAAACGTCTATGATATGGATGTCCGACTCAGAGATTGGGAAATTAGCATCATCACAAGTGAGGGTGAAGCTGCAGATCAAGATGTCGGCATTGTATCCTTCCCCGATTATACGTTACCGGTGGGGGGCGTGCTTTTGATTATCAACGCCGATCCAGGTGAGACAGGGATTGCCGATGGGTTGAATATTTCGACAGAGACGCAACAGAAGCGGACGCAGTGTCCCTATCTTGTTGCACGTGACTTGAAACTGCCGGAGACACCCTATCTGCTGATTTTACGGCATGCGCGCTCGAAAAACGGCACCCCAGAGGCGATTGAGGATGTCGCTGGGGATTATTTCCGATATGACGACGATACAGAGGTCTGGCCCCTTGCCTATACGCGGCGTCCGAGTGCACCGGCAGCACCCCTGAGCGAGGCAGGCACCTATCAGCGCAAAGACGCACGCCAACCCGGGTATCTCGCCACCGCATGGACAACAATTCACCCGCAAAATTACGGGTATGATCCAGACGCATTTGCCGCACTACCGGTGACACGTCGTCTTGCCTTCAACAAAATACACAATGCCGCTAATCACACAAACGACTGGATAGAGCTCAAGAACATCTCTGATACGGAGGTTCGGCTCAGAGATTGGGACATTAGCATGGTCGCGAGCGAGGGTGAAGCTGCAGATCAAGATGTGAGCATTGTATCTTTCCCCGATTATACGTTACCGGTGGGTGGTATGCTTCTGATTACCAACACCGATCCGGATGAGACGGTGATTATTGATGGACTGAACATCACCCCAGATACAACAGGTGAAAGGCAACAGACAGGGGCGCAGCATCCGTATCTTGTGGCACATGACTTGAGCCTCCCCAGCGCACCCTATCTGCTGATTTTACGGCATGCGCGCTCGAAAAACGGCACCCCAGAGGCGATTGAGGATGTCGCTGGGGATTATTTCCGATATGACGACGATACAGAGGTCTGGCCCCTTGCCTATACGCGGCGTCCGAGTGCACCGGCAGCACCCCTGAGCGAGGCAGGCACCTATCAGCGCAAAGACGCACGCCAACCCGGGTATCTCGCCACCGCATGGACAGTGAACCAATCGCCACCCGGTCTCTCGGATACACCCAACACACTTGAAGGTGGAGCGAATGCACTGTTCGCCTCTGACGCTAATGCAGCAGCCGTCATTTTTAACCCGACCTTGCCTGATGAAGTTCGGATCAGCGAACTTATGTCCGAAACGCAGGGCCCCTCGGACGCGCTTCCGCAATGGATTGAACTCTATAACGCTTCCCCAACACCCATGGATTTGGAAGGTTGGCAGTTAGTGATTGAAACCCGTACCGCTGAAAGACATCGACATGCCCAGCTGACGCTGAAGACTTTCTCGCTGCCACCGAAACAGACAGTGATTTTGGTGAGCGAGCAGGGCAAAAGATCGCGCAGACTGCCAATTGACCGGGTTTATGATCTCTCTAAAGCACACGCAGATGTGTTCAGCCGATACCTCAAAAACACCATTATAGGCACAGAGGGGTTCTGTGTGGAACTGATACACCCCACGGGACGCGTCGTTGACTCCTGCGGCAACCTTGATGGCGACAAAGACACAGACGATCTGCCGACATGGACGCTCCCCGATCACAAGACACCCCAAGGACACCGTTCTTCGCTCCTCCGTCGTTTTGACGCTGACGTCCACAAAGGCACCGAGGCTTCCGCGTGGATGCCTGCTACGGAGACCGCCATCGGGGTCAACACTTATTACGGGCATCCGACAGATATTTCTACCCCAGGTTTCCTACACCAGATCGTGCCTGGCACAAGTCCAATGAGCACCTTGAGTATCAGTGAGATAATGTTTGAGACGCAAATCCGAACCCGACCCCTGCCACAGTGGATTGAACTCTATAATCCATCCTTTACCCACTCGGTGAAACTAAAAGACTATCAACTCCTCGTTGAGACGCTGCAAGCCGGCAAGCATCAGCAGATTCTTATTACCCTTGAGGCGTTTGATGTGTTACCGAACCAGACGGCACTGCTCATCACCGAGCAGGAAAAACATTCGTGGCACCTCACGGACCATCTCATCTACAACCTCTCTCAGCGACACCCGAAGGCTTTTTTATACCTATCAAGTCGGTCTCGCTTGCTCAGTAGTGACGGATTTCTGATCCAACTCACAGATGATAGTGGCAATGTTGTCGATACTATCGGCAACCTCGACGGCTACCCATCCACCAAAGACACGCCCGCATGGGCGTTGCCACCCGGTGAAACAAGCGATGGCGAACGCGCATCTCTGCGACGATTGTATGAAAAACAGATACCCTTGGATGGCAGATACGCCGAAGCATGGGTGTCTACAGCAGACGTTCCACCGAAAATAATCACCTATTACGGGCACGCCTCGGATCTGGGAAATCCAGGGTATCGTAAGGGCACGCCACTCCCTGTGACGTTGTCGAGTTTTCGCGCGGCTTGGCGCACAGACACCGTCCAGATCACATGGACAACAGAGAGTGAGTTGGACAATGCGGGGTTCAATATCCTGCGGAGCCAGACGAAGGAAGGCGAGTTTCAGCAGATTAACACCAAACTGATACAAGGGGCTGGCACAACAAGTGAACGCAACGAGTATACATGGACAGATACCACGGCTAAACCGAATACCCTCTACTATTATCGGATAGAAGATGTATCATACGCAGGCAAACGCAAGCAGTTAGCGACCGTTCGCATCAGAGGGCTTGTATCTCCCAATGGTAAACTTATTACACGTTGGGGAGATGTGAAAAATCAGCAGTAGAAGCACAGCGAAGCGGATATTGTTCATTTATAGTGAAGCCTGAAAATAAGTTTACACTTGTAGCATAAGAAACCGTTGGTTTCCTGTGCCTCCATGAGATACACATTCACACGTTCACATAACGAGGAAAGTGTGTAAGTAATTACGGGATCTACTATAAACTCACAAGATTAGTTTTGGCGTCCTATTTTTAACGCCCCCCAGCGTGTTGGGAGTTTTCCTTTTGCTGTGACGGCACGAAGCCCAGTATCAAAGACTTTAACAGTTGGCGAAAGTTCCCCATCTTCTGTGGTGCCGCCAAAGGCATATATCTTGCCGTTGATCGTCGCTGTAGAAAATGGGGGTAGGGTTGGCGCAGGAGGCGTAGGACTTAAACGCCATCTCTTCGTAGCCGGGTTATACACTTCAGTACTCGTAAGCCGCTCACCTCGGACACCATGCGCTCCCACAGCGGAACCGCCAATGAGATAGATTTTATCCGCAATAACACTTATTACAAAGCCCCTCCTCAGATTTGGCATGTCAGAACTCTTCCGCCACCGATTGACTCTCGGCTCATAGACCTCAATCGTTCCAAGAGCAGGACCTCCCGCACCGACTTGCGGCCAGCCATTCCCGCCGATGGCGTAAATGGTATCATCAATAACCGCTGTTGCAAAGCCATCACGTCTTGTCGGCATGTCCGCCCGTTTTGCCCATGTATCGCTAACAGGGTCGTAGACTTCTACGAGATCAAGGCGTCCTTGCAGCCCAGGTTTCTTCTCCTTTGGATCCAGAACCCCACCAATAGCATAGATTTTGCCAGCGACTGCACCAATGCCGAACTGCATACGGGAAACCGGCAATTCCTGCTTTCTGACCCACGTGTCGGTTTGTGGATCGTACATCTCAACGGCTTTCAGAATTTTGAAATTCTTACCATGGTTGTCTTCCCCGGCGTACCCTCCCATAACATAGATTTTTCCGTCAACAACAGTCGTCTCAGCACCTGCCCGGACGGTCGGCATGTCAGCGAGTCTTTGCCACGTGTTGGTTTCTGGGTCATACACCTCCACTAACGACATCCCAAATGGACCTCGCCAAATACCAGGACCCGGATCACGCAAAACACCACGTGCATGTTCAAAGAGCGTGCCCCCGATGAGATAAATCTTACCATCCACTACAGCGGTCGAAAAGCTTTTTCGATGCGTTGGAAGTTCAGAAATAACTTCCCATTTTGCCGCGGCAACGGTGCCTACCATTATAAACAGAGAAACTCCAACAACCAATTTAAAAAGCATGCGTTGTAAACCACCATGCTGTTTGAAGATTACGTGTCTCTCCCTATCAAGACGTGAGTTTGATAAATAATTGAAAGTTTTTGTACACAGAGAACCCCTTTGGTATAATGACACTTCCACTGACCCCTCCAACAACCTTTCAATGAACGGTCATGACACCCCTGTTGATACTCCCAAAATCATCGCTTTGCTCAAGGAGCAGGTGCAAGATCTCAAGACACAGCTCGCAGAATCAACCGAACGCGAGAAAATGCTATTAGAGTTAACTGATCGGCTTCAGAAGCAGAACGAGACGCTCATGTTGCCACCACCGGAGAAACAGAACTGGCTGCTCCGTCTTATGGGAACTTGATAAGGTTTCCTTTGCTATTTTTTCGTGAATCTGATACACTCTTAAAGAACTAGTTTAGGGTGGCACTGCAATGAACGGATTCCTTCTCCGTTTCTGCCACCCTCCCACCATTGCAGGGGGATAAAACAAACTGGGACTGGAACACTTCATGAAAACGATACTCGTCCTCTCAATACTCTTTTTTGTGGTAGCTTTGCCCGCTCTTGGTGAGTTGACCGTTGAGGACATCGAGAAAATTGACGCAAAGATTAAAGAGTCCGAAGACCGTACACAAAAACACGTCACTCAACAAATAGAGAGCCTAAAAACACCAGTGGCATGGCTTATAGGTATCCTTGTCGCTGTGATAGCACTCATAGGTATTCCTTTAGTTGTTTTGACAATCATGATAGGCTGGCGAAGCGTCCAAGACAACGCACAAGCCAAGCAGATTGAAATACTTACACAGGAAATCGAAACGCTTAAGCGACAACGGGTGGTAAACCCCTAACAAACGTCAGACAGTGACATTTTTTATCAAAAGACGGGCATTGGGTTTTAGAACGCGGGCACATTCACCGATAACGCACGCCATTTCAGAGAAATACCCGCGAACCATCCTCGGAATCCCGTTATCATAATCTTCAGCGTCAAAACTCCGTCCTCGTAGGTCGGAGATGTAGACGC
>VXXH01000877.1 GCA_009835515.1 Candidatus Poribacteria bacterium | reverse complement strand
TTGCGGGCTGGAAAGCGCGCCTAAGGTTACCTTGACGAGTGCTCGGTCTAATACCGCGTCAACTAGTCTATATTTAGTAAACTACTTTTTCCGGTAGGTGATACGGCCTCGCGTAAGGTCATAAGGCGATAATTCTACGGTCACCTTGTCACCGGGCAAAATTTTGATAAAAAACTTCCGCATCCTGCCGGAGATATGGGCAAGGATCTGATGTTTATTATCCAACTCCACGCGAAACATCGCATTCGGTAAAGGTTCCACGACGGTGCCTTCAACCTCTATTTTGTCCTTTTTTGAAGATGTTTGTTCCTCTTCTTCCACTTGGACTTCAGTATCGAGATTGGCATCAGTGTCCTTTCGCTTTTTCGGTTGTGACTTCCGCTTCCTGCGCGGTGGATTCGCGTACCGAGTCTGCGGCTTTCGTTTGTTTCCTGAAGGTCTGCGATTCACAGTATAAATCTCCTTTTGTGTAGATGCAGTACAGATCGTCCTCACGCCGAGGAACACGGTAATCACCTACGGGTTGGTGTACTTACAAAGCACACCTATTATTCGTCTTCAAGACTAAAATGTTTTCCTGCTTCAACAACAAGTTCTTGGAAGTAATCGGTAGCGAGTTGCAATTGCGTTTCGGCATCCGCTTTGTCTGTACTTGTTGAGACTAAGTCGACCGGCATAGTGCTTCCGTCCGCTTTGCGGAGCGAGACATACGCCTTTAGGTAGACATCTGGGTGGCGTTCCATCACTTTTTGCATCAGTGGTGAAACTTCGGCTTCAAACATGCTAACATAAACCCGCGCTGTGGTGATTTCTGCGCGGTAGCGTTCAGCGATCAACGGTTGAATATGGGTTTCAAAGATAGCTTTCATCTCACGAGGTGGACCGGGCATCATCATAATTGTTGATGCTTTGTGTTTAATACTGATACAGGGTGCCCAACCTGCTGGATTCTGAAAGACAATAGCGGTTTCTGGTATTGTTGCCATTTTTGTGAGTGCTGCATTGAGAACGTCGTTTTCTGACATCTCGCGGCGTTTCCGAAATTCGGTGATGGTCTCTTCGCTCACGACAGGTTTCGTACCGATGAGAGATGCTACAACCTCGACAGTCATATCGTCGGGGGTGGGGCCAAGACCCCCTGTTGTCAGGATAAGAGACGTTTCCCGTTTGATCGCGGAATCCAATGCTTCGGACATCTCCTCGGCGTTATCGCGTAGCATCGTAACCCTACGTAATTCCCCACCGATCTGAAGAATCTGTTGCGCAATCCAGTGGGCATTGGTATCCTGAATCTGTCCGAGTACTAACTCTGTGCCGATCGAAAATAGTTCAATTGCCACACGCTCCTCCTTTTACAGTGCCCGTTTGAGAAACTCAAATGCACCGACACCGTAGAAACTGTGCCCCGCCTCAAATACCTCGAATCCGAGTTTGTCGTCGGCACTGAAGCAGTTGAAAATTGCTTTTGCCTTGTTAACGGCAAATCGGGTAGCTTCAATCGGAAAAATTGTATCTTCGGTGCCGGATTCGATAAATAGTGCGCGTGGGGCAATCAATCCGGCGATATCGTACATCTCTGCATATTGTAACACATTCGGTATGTAGTTGTCTATACAATGGCTGAGACTCAGGATACTGTCTCGAAAAGTATTGAAATAACCGCTGACGACAGCAGCCTTAATACGTGTATCAATTGCTGCGGTGAAGAAGGTGGTCGTCCCACCGCCAGAGATCCCCATGATACCAAGACGCTTCATATCGACTTCAGGACGGGTCCCTAAATAGTCAAACGCCCGCATAGCATCATAGACCCGCCAACCTACCATCGTATGTCCTAACAGAAGTGCGGCACCCGCACTCGGTTGGCACGAGGAACTTCCGCCACCTTTTTGATGAGCGACTGCATCGCGACGGTGTCCAAACCCGAATTGTTCGATAGCAAGCACACTGTAACCCTGTGCTAAACATTGGAGCGCGAAATCGTTCTGATAACCGCCCCATTCCGCACGCATGCTACCATCTTCCTCAATCCCAACGATGTCATCTACGCCGCGCCCGTGCCCTGCTAAACAGAGAATCGTCGGATTTGGCGTTGAACTGTTAAAATGCTTCGGAGAAAGAAAGTAACCAAAAATAACCGAATGTGAGCGACTCTTGAACTGCACCGTTTCACGGATATAGCCGGAGAATTCACGGGTCTCCAAGACTTCTGGTTGTAAATCGCATTTTTCTTTTGGAAAACCGCCGACCAATTCCCTAAGTTTTGCCCGCAGCGCAACCTGCCATGCTTCTGCTTCAGCGATAGTCGTCGCCTGAAATGCCAGTTGACGAGGGGTCTCAGCGTATAACTGGTGCGTAAATGCTAAAGTGTCTCTTTCCTGTTCCTGATGCATCGGTTTACCTTCCAAAGTTACTCTATTGACGACATTACCGGTTCAGCAGATTCAAAACGAAACCGGTCGCCATCTTCGGATAGAAATAGGTAGATTTCTGCGGCATTATTGAACCTGCCATAGCCACTTCTAAGACCCGTTCTACTGGAGTCGGGTTCATGAGGAGCGCGACGCGATCTGTCTTTCCTTTTACATGTGCTACGGCATCATCGGCATAAGCCGTGTAGCTAATATGATCCGCTAACGTTTCAACTTGGAACATCTCTTTGATAAGGGTTTCTTGAACGAGTGTTACGTCTAATTGGTCGGGTATTATTGAGTGCGGGATCAGTAAGCGATAGTTATTATCTGCTGTATACATGCCGACCGCAGCCGATTTCCCTTTCAATGTATCCAATTTTGCCATAAGGTTTGCTTGTGTGTCAATGTCATGTACTTCAAACACTTCAGGCAGTTTGGTGATAGCATGGGCAATCTGATTAGAACTGAGGTTATCCAGCAGCCGGTGAATGGCTAAAACAGCCAAGCCCGGTGATTCCATCCTGACAAGGTTCACCATCATATACCCGTAGCCGGATAATCCGGTACGCGCCATTTCATCTCGGAAAGCGAGTGCAGTTTCATAACGGTGATGTCCATCGGCGATGAGGAGCGGTTTCGATGAAAAGAGGTTTTGGATTGCATTGTTGCGTTCTGCATCGTCTAAACACCACAATTGGTGTGTGCTTCTAAAGGTCTCAGCACAGTCAATTTCGGGCGGGTTTATATCGGTAAAACTTTCCATTATCTGTTCAATATCACCCGTAGGATCGGCATAGAGGAGGAAAATAGGGCTGAGGTTCGCGTGGCATTCACGCATGAGATTGAGTCGGTCAATCTTCGGTCCGGCGTGCGTCTTTTCGTGTGGTAAGACGACCCGATTTTCAAAAGGTTGCAATTTCACAAGACCGATCAAGGCGCGACGTGTATAATTTTTTCCGTCTGGTGCGCTAAACGACTGGTCATAGATATAATAGCGCGGTGTCGCATCCTGTACGAGGGTCCCATCCGCGATCCATTGGTTCATCAGTGTCGCAGCGCGTGTGTACTGATTTGCATCGTCGGTGTCATCATTGTGCCGTTGGCTTAGAATTAAGCGGATGATGTTGGCAGGGTGACGTGCCTCTAAAGCGCCCCGTTCTTCGGGTTTGATGACATCATACGGCGGTGCTATGACGTTCGCGAGCCCTCCTACCTTGGTCGCCTCGTAGCGTAACCCGCGAAACGGAATAACTGTTGTTTCCATAAAACTCCTTGGATTAATCCCACAGCCTTGTGCTAAAGTAACGTTCACCGAGGTCATTAAAGACAGTGACGATAATGCCTGCCTGAATTTGTTGGGCGACTTTGTAGGCACCGTACAAGTAGCCGCCGGAAGATTGGCCGACAAACCATCCGCGTCGCGCGAGACGACTGCACATTTCGTAAGCATTTTCAATTGTCGTGGGGATGCGGCAATCAATCACCGATTCATCCAGGATTGCTGGCACAATATTCTCTGGGTCCCCGAGCGGTTTGAGCCCCTCAATACCGGGGAACACCTCTGGTGAAATAGAACAGACTTGGATGTCTGGATTGTAGTTTTTGAGTCGCCTGCCGACACCCGTGATGGTGCCCCCAGTCCCGACACCAGCAACGAAGTGGGTGACTTTTCCGCCTGTTTGGTTCCAGATTTCGACACCGGTGGTTTCATAGTGCGCCAGCCAATTGTTTTCATTGTCGTATTGTGAGTTAAAAAAATACCGGTCAGGTTGCGCTTCATAGCGGCGATCAACTTCGCGTAGTGCCTCATCGTAACCGAGGATAGCATCGGTATGGATGATATCCGCCCCGTGTGATTGGATGCGTTTTATCCGTTCTTCGCTGGCGTTGTCTGGAATGACAAGTTCGACTTTGTAGCCAAGGGCTGCGCCTATCATAGCATAGGCGATCGCCGCGTTGCCAGAACTGGAGTCGAGAATAACCTTTTCGTGTGTGAGCTCTCCGGATGCAATCGCCTCAGTAAGCATTCTTAAAACCGGTCGGTCTTTAATCGAACCGCCGGGGTTATAGGTTTCTATCTTTGCATAGATGTCAACATTCGGCAACTCATCAGCGAAGATATCTATCTTCGCGAGCGGTGTCTGTCCTATTATTTGCAGCAGTGGATGTTCTGAAATATTCACCTTTGCAGGCTTTCGCATGCTCATGTGGTGTTGTTTATCCTACCTTTTGAAGTATTCGGTCTTTCCAGTCGTTCGTGAAGTAATTGTTCCATGTAAACCTTGGCGGTTTCACCACTTAATTGTCCGTTCAGGATAGGCACGACTTCAAATTCGGCTAACCTAAGCGTTGGGTTAAGCCCATGCAGGGGCGGCAGCCAATCCCGAAACGTGTCGAAAAAAGCACGTTGCGCGGCACGACCATTTGTATACGGGAAATCCGCAGTGTGTCGCCGGAAGCGTTCTGGTCCTTTTGCGAGGGCTGCAACATGATGTTGTTGACAAAACTGTTTGTATTTTACCGGCACATAACCGAGCGGGATATTCGCAGGATAAAACTGAAACGTCCGCTCCCGAAATTGTGTAAAATGTTGCAGCTCATCAAACTCAAAAATAAAATGATAAGGCTCTGGAAAATAGGCATCCGGAATCAGGTATCCATCGGCTTTTGCCGTTGTGCCTTCCCAGTCGCCTTGTAGCTCAGTGTAAAGCGACATGACCGCATCGTAATGCACTCCGAAATGTTCACGACTCGGTTTGTTACGGAGCCAGTCAAACTGCACGCGGCGTTCCGCTATTGTTCCGAATACCGCTTCTACCAATGCAATGATGCCTACCTCTAACCGCATGAGATACCTGAACGCTTTTTATCTGTGGACGAATGGCGCATTCTTCAAAAGAACTTGTATCAATTTATACGGGGTCAATATCCAGATCTTTCAGTGTATCCCCATTTGTTGTATTAATTAGGCTCGCGAGGTAATCGCGGTCGCGTTGGAGTGCCTCTAATTTGTTATCGCCGTGGACAAACTCGACTTCGAGGTAACCCTCATAATTAGCATTCTTGAGGATGTCAACGATTCGAGTGTAATTCACCACACCCTCGGCGATCGGACATGCTTTGCCGGTTTCGTCAAAATTTTGTGCATGGACGTTTGCGATGTGTGGCGCGAGTTTTTCTGCAGCGGCGTGCGGTTCGTCGGCATCTGACCGTGTGAGGGGTTGATAGTAGGTTTTCAGCGCAGGCAGGTTAACCGATTCAATTGTCTCTAAGATGGTTGCAGCGCTATCGGTGAGATGGTTGTTGTGCATTTCCAATCCGAGTTGGATATTGCGGAAATTTGCCCACTGTGTAATGCTCACCAATCGAAAGAGGATCAGACGTTTATCGGTAGCGGGGATTGATCTTGAAGCGCCACCACCCGACCATATTCGGACAAGGTTAGTGCCTAAGTCGTGCGCTATTTTAAAGGCTTCTTCAAAATGCTGTTGGTGGAGGTGCATTAAAGGGTCAACATACGAGCCGAACGCCGAGATAGTTAATCCCTTCCGTTGCGCCATGTCCCTGACGTTTTTGGCGTAGTTTTCGTCGTAGTCCTCTGGTAAATGCGGTGGTTTCCCCCAAAGTTCTATGCCATCAAAACCGTAATCCGCTGCAATGTCTATAACTTCTTCTAACGGTTTTTCCTGAAAAGCGATGGTGCATAAACCTAATTTCATAGTTTTTCACCTATTGTCT
>VXXH01000570.1 GCA_009835515.1 Candidatus Poribacteria bacterium | reverse complement strand
GCGACCGCGCTTTGGTATTTCGGGCATCACCGTCCTGCTCAGAAAATACTGGAGGCTGAGCCTAAACGGGTGTATAAGACCACGTCCTTACAACCTATAGATTTGTCAGTAAAACCAACGCCTTCTGACGCTGTCCAAAAGCCTCTCGAAGGGGACACAGATGTAGAGGTCGAGGATACAGATGCTGCTGCAATGTCTGAAAAGATTGACGACAGCCAGGTCCATAGCGAAGACGCAGATTCTGAAGAACCCATATCGCAAGAAGCAATTTCAGGTGAAGATGCAGCTGCTGCCGAAGCCTACAAAAAATACCTTACGGCAGAATCAGATTACCAAGCCGCACAAGAAAGGCTCAAGCAGGTATTTCCTTTTAAGGATACTAACCAGACTGTGTCCGCAACCCAAGAAGCAAAAAGAGCACTTGCCGAGTCAGATTACCAAGCAGTAATAGATGAACTCGGGAAGGTGCTTGTTTCCTTTGAAAGCATGGATACTGATCAGATCAAGTCCGCAGTGGAGGCATTTAGAGCAGCAGAGTTACGACGCAATAAAGCCTTGGAAAATCTTGCTGTTTACTCCGAAGATGCTGCAGAAATGTTGGCACAAGTAAAGGAAGCCGAAAGGCGAGAAAATGAAGCGCGAGCTGAATCTGGACGTAGATTACGCGAACTTTGTACGCAGTCGCGTAACATACAGGACCAGATAGAAAAGTTAGAAAAATCTCCTTAGAGTAAAACCGTTCATCAAAGATATTCTCCTTTCCATAAGCGATTGCTATACCCGATGTAGAATTATGCACCCATTTCATCGTTTCGTGGTGTCACTATAGGGTGAAATCGGAGGTGAGCCATGAAAAACAGTGATACACAATTAATTCAGCGTGTTCTCAACGGCGATGAAACCGCTTTTTCGGAACTTGTGAAAAAATATCAAAGACAGGTGCACGCCCTCGCGTGGCGAAAAATCGGAGATTTTCACATCGCCGAGGAGATTACACAGGATACATTCCTGAATGCCTATCAGAAACTCCGAACGCTCAAGAAGCCGCAGCGTTTTGCAAGTTGGCTGTATGTGATTGCCACAAACCGCTGCAACACATGGTTGCATAAAAAGCATTTTCGGGCGCAGTTGTTGAAAAACAAGGGCGGTGTACGACCTGAAAAACCGTCGTACGCCGAATATGCCCTTGAAGAAAACGAGCGCATCTCCGTGGAAACCCAACGCGAAGTCGTCAAAAAACTACTTGCGAAACTTGAGGAGAGTGAACGCACTGTGATGACGCTACATTACTTCGCGGAGATGTCGTGTACGGAGATCGGCGCGTTTTTAGGTGTGTCGGCAAATACGATTAAGAGTCGGCTGCGCCGTGCCCAACAGCGTTTAAAAAAAGAAGAGCCCATGATAAGAGAGGCTTTAGAGAATTTCCAAATCTCACCGAATCTTACCGAAATCATTATGCGCGAGATTGCACGGGTCAAACCTGATGCCCCGTTCAGTAGCAAACCGTTAGTGCCGTGGGCAGTTGCTGCGTCCACATTAGCCGTTATGTTGCTCGTACTCGGTTTTGGAAACCAACAATACTTCGCGCGCTTTCAGAAACCTTATAGTTTCGATGCCACTTCGGAGATGACGGTTGAAATCATTGACACACCTATCATCGCGAACCTCGAATCAAAAATAGATGTGCGGACACAAATAGGAAGGACCAACGCAGTGGGTAAGCGTCATACCCCTGAACAGCAACCTAACGATGCACCTGCAGCAATCACAGAGGCACAAACGGAGGAAACCGTGAAAGATTGGACACAATGGGAATTGCCTGAAAAGGCAAAAGCGCGTTTGGGAAAAGGTGGAATCAACGTACTTCAATTCTCACCGGACGGCACCCAACTTGCAGTAGGCAGCAATATTGGGGTATGGCTTTACGATGTGGAAACAGAAAAAGAAATATCCATGTTCCCCGGTATGTGCCAATCCCTCGCATTTTCGCCAGATGGACGATTCCTTGCTCATGGAGGCAATCAGTACCGTGGAGAGGCACTTCAGTTGTGGGAAGTCGCTACCAGACGGAAAGTGGCTCTTCCAGCATTGCAGTTCTCTGCCGCAGTATTGCAGTTCTCTGAGGACAGCAAAACGCTTATCAGTTTGGAAAACCATGGGCTCTCAATTAATCATTTAGATATTGATACCAGAAAGGGAAATGTGAAGAAGATCAAAGACCAATCTTCAAATTTTTCCCCCGCACCCGATGCACTCACTGACGATAAATTTGCTGTCGGCAGGAAGGACGGCAGAATTGAGTTGTGGGATACAATAACCGGTGAAAAGTTACTCACTCTCAGTGGACATGCGGATCACTCTGGAGAACGGGACTTCCCCGAGGAATGTGTCTTAGCCTTGGCATTTTCGCCCGATGGAACCCAGCTCGCCAGCGGCGGTGGAGACACAACGGTGCGATTATGGAATGCCACCAGCAACGATGAACCGACCATTCTCCATCAACACCACGAAGGTTGGGTAAATGTGTTAGCATTTTCGCCGGACGGAAAAATGCTTGCAAGCGGAAGCACCGATAAGACCGTGCTTTTGTCGGATACCACCACAGGTAAACTACTCGCGGCACTCACTGGGCGTATTAACGGCATTACTGCCCTAACATTTTCACCCGACGGTAGTATGCTTGCGAGTGCAAGTGCAGACGGCACCGTACAGTTTTGGGATGTCAAGACAGGCAAATCGCTTGCGACGCGTATCAACGGACATTCACAGTGGATAAAGGCGGTTACTTTCTTGAGAGAGAATTCAACGCTTGTTAGCGCGGCATCTAACGGCATAATTACCTTTTGGGATTTAAAAACACCACAAAATCCAACCCTTCAGATGGGAGAACATCGGGATTGGTTCAAGAGCTTGGTGTTTTCACCAGATGGCACGAGGCTCGCCAGTGTCGGTGTAAAACGTGCAAACATGATCTTCAAGGGCAGTGCCGTTCTCACCTCGTTGACATTTGATAACTTGATTCGTTTAACTGACACTCGCACGGGGCATGAGGTCACTGTGAAAGAGACACATTCTCCCTCAAATCCAACATTTTCACCCGATGGAAAAATGTTAGCCTTCAACAGTTCGGATAAGATCCATTTATGGCATACAGAAACAGGCTACACACTCGACATTCCCTTCTTCGATCCGAACGATCATCCCGAGTTATCTTATCACCCGGAAATCAGCGCATTGGCATTCTCGCCGGTTAAAAAAGAACTTGTCAGTGCTACTGATACTGGAAAAGTTCAAGTATGGGATACGGAAACGGGTGTTGCATTAGCTACCCTTCTTGCCGGACAGAACTTGGATGATTTCGCAAATAATATTGAGGAACCAATTACAGCATTGACATTCTCGCCAGATGGAACGTTGCTTGCCGTGGGAAGTAATCAGCGAATTCGACTGTTCGGAAGTGAGAAATATATTGACCTGAAGGAAGAAATACCGCATAATTCCAAAGTATTGGTATTTTCGCCGGATAATGGCGTGCTTGTGAATGGACATGTAAGTGGCAATATCCAGTTATGGGATGTTAGAACTGGCAACAAACTCACGACGCTCATCGGACATACAGCTCAGGTGGAGACGTTGAAATTCTCTCCCGATGGCAAAACAATTGTCAGTACAGGGGCAGATGGCACAATCCTTCTCTGGGATTGGGATGAAGTCCTTGAAGGTATAAAGGTAGGAGAATAAGCAGAGACATACATGTTAACGGTTTGATTTTAACCACTTCTGGACTCGCTCAAGTTTGTCTGGTGGGATATGCGAGGCGTTCGCGTCTGTCGGGAATATACGATTCGCTACCTCTTCCCGGTACTGGCAGATCGCCTCAAAAGTTAGCTGATTGTAATCTTGATAGCGTTTGGCGTGTTTGAAGGGTGGACCGATACCTAATATGTCGTTGATGACAAGCACCTGCCCGTCACAGAACCGTCCGGCACCGATGCCGATGGTCGGAATATCAACAGTCTCGGTTATAATTTGGCTGACTTCTTCTGTGATTTTCTCAAGGACAATGAGTTTCGCGCCCGCGTCTGCGAGTGCTGATGCCGCTCCGATGAGTCGTTTCGCTTTGGCAAAGGTTCTTCCATGTGTTGCCGCTTTCGTGCCGTGGATTTGTGGGTTGTGTCCGATGTGTGCACAGGTTTCTATACCTTGTTCGGCAAGTGCGGTGACAATAGGAACCTTTTCTATACCACCTTCCAATTTAACACCATCAGCACCGTCAGATAAAAAAAGTTTCGCATTGGCGATGGCTTGTTCGGCATCGCTGTCAGCGGCGTAAGGCATATCAACGAGGAGGTAAGCATCTGACACACCACGACGCACCGCTTTGAGGTGATGACGCATATCCGCCATCGTCACCTCCGTCTCGCTTTTATAACCAAGGATGTTGGTGCCGACACTATCCCCAACAAAGACGATGTCAATTCCCCCCTCGTCCTGCAAGCAGGCGGTCGGGTAATCGTAACAGGTCAGCACAGTGATCGGTTGCTGTTGCTGTTTTTTTGCGCGTAAGAAACCGATGTCTTTTTTCACAAGCTTTCTCCTCACAAAAAGCCCGAAGTTTTAAATGTGTTCGGATGCCTGGCTTACTGTTTTGAAGACAGTGTCAATCGCGCCAAAAAGAGTTGGCAAATCATCTACGCTAAAGCTGGTCTTGTTCCGCGTGAAGGCATCACCAATGAGGTATCCGAATTGCCACAAAGTTCCGTCGCTCACGATGCCATAGACACGGATATCTGAGTCGGCATTGATTTTTTGTGCTGCGACCAGTTCCGCAAGACACTGTCCCCAGCCTTGTTCAAAATCATTTTTCTTGGCTTCAACGAACATTATCAACGGCATACCGACAACGAGCATACCCAATTCAGATCGAGTTGAGATGAAGTAATCCGGTGTACCGCTGAGTGTTTCATCGTAGATGATCGGTTTCTTTATCCAGAGCGCGTAATCTTCAGCATATGCTTTGTAAACTTCCCGCAAAACAGGGAAAATGACTGCTTCACATCGGGCACTTTCAGAAGCGAAAACGTCGATGTATCGTCGGCTAAATGCTAATTCCTGCAAAAATTGTTTTGAAGGAGTGTGTGTCGTCTCCTCAACCGCTATAAAGTCGTTCTCGGTGTGTTTGATTCTAAATTTTTCCTGAACTTCGGGTATTGTTTTGAAATCGCTAAATGCCATTATGCTGGACCTCCAAGGTTTTAGGTTAAAACCGCTGCCACGGTTTCCCCAATGGTGGCGAGGCTATCCGCAACGGTAATCCCAGCATTTTTGAGTGCCTGAATTTTGTCCGCAGCGGTGCCTTGTCCGCCGGAGATAATTGCCCCCGCGTGTCCCATCCGTTTTCCGGGTGGCGCGGTCTGTCCAGCAATAAAACCTACGACAGGCTTTGTCATTTCGTCCTTCACGAACTGTGCAGCCGTTTCCTCTGCGGTCCCGCCGATTTCACCGATTAAAACAACGGCGTGCGTGTCGTCGTCCGCCTCAAAAAGTTTCAGGACATCAACGAAGTTTGTCCCGATCACAGGGTCGCCACCGATACCGACACACGTGGACTGTCCGATGCCAAGTCGTCTCAGTTGATAGGCGGCTTCATAAGTTAACGTCCCGCTTCGAGAGACGATGCCGACGTTGCCAGGCGTATATGCAAACTCTGGCATCACCCCGATTTTGCATTCGCCGGGTGTAATGATACCCGGACAATTCGGACCGATGAGCCTCGGAGGACCGTTCGGGATGATAAACGGATTGTCAAAATTGCCTGTCTTCAAGTACCCTTTCGCCCTAACCATATCAAGGACCGGGATATGTTCGGATATACAGACGATAAGCGACACCCCAGCCGCCGCGGCTTCCATGACTGAATCCGCCGCGTTGAAGCGTGCCGGAACGAAAATCAGCGAGGTATTTGCACCAGTCGCCGCAACGCCTTCCGCTACGGTGTCAAACACCGGAATACCGTTTACATCAGACCCGCCTCTACCGGGGACTGCACCGGCAACAATTTGGGTGCCGTAAGCTGCGCACTGCTCCGTATGAAAGCGTCCAGAACGACCTGTAATGCCTTTAAAGATTTCTTTTGTGTTTTTGTTAAGAAGTTTAC
>VXXH01000823.1 GCA_009835515.1 Candidatus Poribacteria bacterium | reverse complement strand
GCTGAATATAGTTTTCGACAAATTCCTGTGAATCTTCTTCCAAAATCTCATCAATTTCGTCAAGAAGTGTGTCTAAGTCTTCAACGAACTCCTCATCCATTTCGCCATTTCCAACATCGGGTTGGATCTCTTCGGTTTCATCGACATGACGGTTGAGGTGTTCCTGTTGTTTTTCAGTCGACATGATTTTCTCCTTTATATAGTCGTCAGTCGTCAGTACGATTTTTTTCTACGAAAAAAATCTTTCAGTTGTCAGGGAATGGTTGTCAGTTTGCCTCGCAGTGAGAGTGCGGTTTTCTACGAAAACCTTTCAGTTGTCAGTAAAGAGACCTTTTGAATTGTCCCAACCCTCTTTTAACTGATAACTAATAACTGATAACCGATAACTATTTCCTCTGATAACTATTCTGAGGCATCGCCTCGGATTTCCTTAACGAGTTCCTCTGCTGTACAGTTGTTCAACAGTTCGCCAACAATCTTTTGTGTTCCGAAGTGGGGACGATCCATCATAATTTTGTCAAGTCCCCCCGATTTACCGATAAAAATCATTGAATTCCAACTTGCACTGTAAATATGCTTTGGAAATCTCCGTAAACAGGTGCCACGAAAATAGGCACGTGTGTCTACAGGTGGATAGTGCATTGCGTGCACAATTTCTTCATGGCTGAGTAAGCGTTTAACATGTCCGTTCTTGAGTAGCCTGATATAGAGTCCTTTGTCTGGACGAATATCATGGTACTGGAGGTCAAGCATGCGAACATGTGCGTCGTCCCACTGATATCCGTGCCGTTTTCGGTATGCATCAAGCAGCTTCTTTTTAATAATCCAGTCGAGATAGCGACTCAGCCGCCCTGGGTCTATTTCTAAATTATCCAGCACGAATTGCCATTTCTTGAGGACATCTTCAACGATAGGGGTGCGCTCCTCAGGTGTGAGGTGTTCCTGTGCGAGCTTGAGATACGCGCGTTGCACTTCTATCGGTGACCCCTGTTTTCCATCCGCGAGTTCGATCTCTTCCTTGCAAGAGAGATCGCGCGAGATACACTTTATCGCTGCGACAGGGTCCTTTAAACTGAATTTTTTTCCGACAACACCTTTCTCGATTAACTGGAGCGCGATAGAAGTGATGCCTGCTTTGAGATAGATGCTGAATTCAGACATGTTTGAGTCACCGACAATAACGTGTAAACGTCGATAGAGTTTGTCATCAGCATGCGGTTCATCACGCGTGTTAATCAGGGGTCGGTTCACCATCGTGCTAAGCCCGACCTCTTTTTCAAAGAAATCGGCGCGTTGGGAGATTTGATAATCCGTCTCCTCGCTCCCATTCTCGGCACCGACTTTGCCGCTCCCCGTGATAATAATCCGAGTAACCAGGAAAGGCATTAACCCATCAACGATAGTATCAAACGGTACTTTACGGGACATGAGATAGTTTTCATGCGCCCCGTAACTATGCCCCTTGTAATCGGTGTTGTTTTTATATATGATAATCTCTTGATTGTCAAGGAGTAGCCGTTCGGCTGTGAGCCTACTGACTTCTAATATTAATTCGCCTGCTTTTTCATATAGGAGCAGATCGCGTGCGTTCGCGCATTCCGGCGTACAATACTCAGGGTGTGCGTGATCGACGTAATAACGCCCCCCGTTGATTAGGATGTCATTAACAGCACTGCTAGTGTCTGCCTCGGAGATAGGTGTTTCTGTCTCTGCAAGAAACCCGCGGGCATCCATCAACGGACTCTCCTGATCGTAATCCCATGTGACAGAAGTAGCAGTACTCGGAACATCGCCTCTACAAGTCTTATACGCGTTGACTACCAAAGTAGAGGCAGCGACCGGGTCTTGCTCACGTGCATTTTTGACTGAGATGCCGTACTCAGTCTCTGTTCCCATTATGATTGGTATTTCCATTTTTTATGAGCCATCAGCAAGAATAGCTATCAGCAGTCAGCAGTCAGCAAAGCGCGCGCTGAGGCAGTGATACACTCTTGCTGATTGCCGACCACTAATGGCTGACGGCTACTCCGCTGACGGCTGACCGCCATTAAAGAAATGTGCCGCCTCGGGTGACCCGGACATCCTGTTTTTTCTCACGTGTCGGTTCATTAATCAAGGCACGAATATTAACGATCTTCTCGCCTTTCCGCCCTGAAATTTTTGCCCAATCGTCAGGGTTCGTCGTGTTCGGCAGATCCTCATTTTCGTGATACTCTTCCCTGATAGCTGCCTTGAGATCGTCAAGACACATCCCTTTGTCTGCTCCGTCGGAACCGATAAAGCGTTTGATCGCTGCTTTCTTGGCACGCGAAACAATGTTTTCGATCATTGCGCCACTAACAAAGTCTTTAAAAAAGAGGGTTTCGCGTTCGCCACGGGCGTATGTCACCTCAATAAACCGGTTTTCATCTGTGGTGGCGTACATCTCACGGACAGCTTCATCAACGAAGTGGTCCGCGATCGCCTGTGTATCTCCTTCAAACTGTTGACGAACCTTTTCAGCGAAGGGCAGATCCGGTGTTAGATATATTGCGAAGATGTCTTTAGCCCCCTCTGAGTTGGGTCGATCAATTTTAATTTTAACATCAAGTCTACCGGGACGTAAAACCGCCGGGTCAAGGAGATCTTGCCGATTGCTTGCGCCAATGACAATGACATCGCGCAAGTTCTCAACGCCATCAATTTCGGAGAGAAACTGTGGCACGAGCGTCGATTCCATATCCGATGAGATTCCCATACCTCTGGAACGGAAGAGGGAGTCCATTTCATCGAAAAAGATGATAACAGGAAACCCTTCTCTCGATTTATCGCGTGCTTTTTGGAAAACTTCTCGGATCTTACGTTCGGTTTCGCCGACGTATTTATTTAGGAGTTCAGGCCCCTTAATATTGATGAAATACCCGCGAACCTCATCATTGCCGCTCTCTTTCCGTACGCGCTCGGCTATACTACTTGCAACAGCTCGGGCGATCAAGGTTTTACCACATCCAGGGGGTCCGTATAGGAGCACGCCTTTCGGCGGCGAGAGGTTAAACTCCTGGTACTCCTTCGGATAGAGGTATGGCAGCTCAATTGCGTCCCGAATCGCTTCTATTTGTGTATCAAGTCCACCGATGTCGGTGTAACCGATATCGGGTACCTCCTCAAGCAGCAAGTCTTCCACTTCCCGTTTAGGGAGTTTTTCCATGAGCATGCTTGTCGTATGGTTGAGGAGTACATTATCACCGGTTTTCAGGGTCTCCTCTTTGAGAGATTCGGCTATTCTGACGACGCGTTCTTCATCGGTGCGGAGGCTGACAATAGCGAGTTCATCTTCAATGCGCTCTTTAATTTTGACGACATCCCCGTGTCTTTCAGCACTTTTGATGGCAACAACGTTCATTCCGCTATTGACAATGACCTCTTGTCCCACCGCGAGGGTTTTACCCTTGAGTGCTGGATCGATATTGACGCGCCATTTTCTGCCGCTGATGTCAATATCGACAGTCCCATCTTGGTTCGCGCCGAGGAAGACTCCGTAGTTATTGGGCGGTGCGCTGAGTTGAGCAACTTTTTCTTTGAGGATTTGCAGCTTCTCCTTCGCTTCCTGCAAGGTGCTCGTCAACCGCTTGTTGCGTCGTTCCGCCGCCATCAACTCACGCTGCGTCTCATAAAGTTGCGTTTCAAGCGCCTTGACATGGACGACCCGCTGCTGCTGCCGCATGCTTTCGAGTTCCCCTTCGAGCATGTCAATTGTCCCTTGAAGTGTACGCATCTGCTGTTGATACCAAACGACATCAAGCGTCTTTTGCTCCTCAAAGGCATCCTCGGAATTTCCTCTTTTGATAGCCATACGTCAAGTTCTCACTTTCCAAGTAGTTATCGGTCATCGGTTATCAGTTTTCAGTTAAGAGGTTTCTGATTCTTTAACAGCTTCTTGTAACCGTCGTTACCTATAAGAACGTCCGAGATAGAAAAAGATTTCTAATTTCAAAAGCCAAACCGATAACCGACGACTGACAACCATTTTATTAGAGTATAGCACTATGAAAAAATAGTGTCAAGAAAAAGTCTACCTTCGGCAGATACGTCCATTATACCAGAACTTCTGACCAAAATCAAACGTTTATTCTAAAAAACGCTTAGTCTGACACACGAGGGCGAGACTGTCTCCGCAACCGGCTCTCTGCGTCCGAGGCATCGGACACCTCCGAGACAGGGAGTCAGGATTAGGTCTTAGTCTCGGAAACTTTGATAAGGCGAAAAATTCGTATTATTCCGCGACTTCAACGGTGTCGTGGACATCATCTACGTCTTCAGGGATCGCGCCAGCACCGGCATCTGGTGCCATACTCATTGCTTCCCGGATTTTCGCCTCAATTTCCGCGGCGATGTCAGGGTTGTCCTCCAAATACTTCTTGGCATTAGATCTACCTTGCCCAATGCGTTCACCGTTATAGGCGAACCAAGACCCGCTTTTCTGGATAAACTCGTTATCAACGGCAATATCCAAGAGATTCCCCTCCTTGGAAATCCCCTTCCCGAAGGTAACATCGTATTCGGTTTCCTTGAAAGGCGGTGCCACTTTATTTTTTGCCACTTTGACGCGCACACTGCTTCCAAGAATCTCATTCCCCTCTTTGATCTGCGTGCCACGGCGGAGTTCTAACCGGACAGAGGCGTGGAACTTGAGTGCGAGTCCACCGGGTGTGGTATCCGGGTTACCGAACATGATTCCAATTTTTTGTCGGATCTGGTTCGTAAAGATAACACACGTCTGAGACTTATTGGTAACACCGGATAACTTTCGCAGCGCCTTGGACATCAAGCGGGGCAACAACCCGACGTGCGAGTCACTCATTTCCCCCTCAATCTCGGCTTGGGGTGTCAATGCCGCTACCGAATCAACAACGACCAAGTCAATCGCACCGCTACGGATGAGCGTTTCGACGATCTCCAGAGCCTGTTCGCCTGCATCGGGCTGCGCAATCAATAGGTTCTCCATGTTAACCCCGATACTTCGAGCGTAAGTAGTGTCAAGCGCGTGTTCGACATCAACGAACACAGCGGTTCCGCCCATTCTTTGGACTTCGGCGACGATATGCAGTGCCAAAGTCGTCTTTCCGGTCCCTTCATGTCCGAAAATTTCAATGATTCTGCCGCGCGGCACACCGCCTATACCGAGGGCAATATCAAGCGAGAGTGCGCCGGTCGGGATGGCTTCGACAGGGACAATATCACTGTCTGTGAAACGCATGATCGCGCCTTTACCGAATTCACGTTCCACCTGTGAGATCGCCTGGTCGATAGCTTTCTGTTTTTGTTCATCTAACATGTTCTAAAGTTTCTCCTTTATGGCACCTACCACCAAAGGCAGTGCCTCAGGTTATGTTGTCCTACGCCGAAAAATGACAGACGTTTAGAGGCGTATAGATCGCTCCATTAGGGTGAAGTTGGCTTTGCATGACAGTGATTTCATTGACGCTCACCGTTGCACCATCAATTGTATCATATTTACGTAGCATACTTTTTAGCGGTTGCAGATTCACCGGGCTTCTGAGCCGTCCGAGTGTAAGATGCGGATGAAAGCGGTTGTCCGTTGGAAAACCGAGATGTTTCAGATCAAGGTTCACGGCTTTCGCAAGGTGTGAGACAGTCGCTGCGCCGTGTTTAATACCGACCCAAATAACGCGCGGACGCGCAAGCGTCGGAAACGCCCCAATACCCCCGAACTCCATAGAAAATGGGGACTGTGTCGCAGCGACGTTTTCAACGGCTTCACTCACAGCACCCATCGCTTCAGGATGAACATCACCGAGAAACTTTAGGGTGAGATGGAAGTTGCCGGACTTTGTCCATGAAGCTTTGCGAATCTCGGATTGAAGGCGTGTTTGCACAGGCTTTAGTAACGCCTGTACCGGTTTTGGTATTTCAATCGCTACAAAACAGCGGACTCCATCACCTTTAGCTGCGGACATCAGGCACCTGCTTCTGGATCGTAACGGGTTGAAAAAATCAGTGCGGATAAAGCTTTGCGGTTATTGACGAGGAACTCCACACCAGACCCAATTGTGAGTGCTAACGGTAGATACATCATAAAATAGATAGGACCGTGGGATTTCAAAATAAATGCGGCGGTCTGCTCATTCTGGACCGCGAGCAAAACTAAACCGATAATTATGACAATTAACT
>VXXH01000680.1 GCA_009835515.1 Candidatus Poribacteria bacterium | reverse complement strand
TAGTAAAATGGTCCGATAACAACATATATAGATGCTGGATATTCAGACCTACTGCCACACAGCGTCTGGAGATACCGGCAGCCTGATAAAACAAAGGAGAGTCACATGGCAAATCAAGACTTCAATCTGGCTGGTGCCCTTAAAGTGCGATCGGCTGAAAAAGAAGATGCAACGCATTTACACTCATATTGTTTCCCTGAAAAAACCAAGACGCAGGTTACCAAAGCATTGGATGAA
The DNA here is from genome assembly GCA_009835515.1 of Candidatus Poribacteria bacterium. Lineage (GTDB taxonomy): Bacteria > Poribacteria > WGA-4E > WGA-4E > WGA-3G > WGA-3G. The sequence goes on along the minus strand of VXXH01000680.1, from coordinate 5,943 downwards.
GATTTGGCGGAGGAGAGTCAAACACACCGACTTGTCGCGGAGGTCGGTGGGTACCCGATTGGACAAATTTCCATAACGCGAGATGCCGTTGATCCTGAAGTCGCAGAAGTAGGCGGTCTTGCTGTGTCTGCGCCTTTCCGTCCATTAGGCGTAGCTGACCACCTCATGGCGGCTGCTGAGGTCACAGCAACAGAAAATGGTGTCAAAACGCTCGAAATTGAGCTTCCGTCTTCCGAGACACCTGTCATACAGAGATATAAGGATTGGGGTTTCACTGAAAAACCGCTTGTTGTTCTTCAGAAGGCACTTGACTCGGCACCGGAAGAAGATGGTGGGGAAGATGAAGAAGCAACAGCCGAAAATGCAGAGGAAAACGAAGTTGCCGACGCAGGTGGTGAGCAGCAAGAACTGCTTGATACTTAAGAATATTAGAAGAACTTAAGCATCTCGCTTCGTTGTAGGCACGCTTTGTGAAACGCACTCGCTTTAGAAGGCACTCATCCGCAAACTGTGCCTACAAACAGGAGAATTTGCAAAACCTTCAGCGGGAACTGCGGGACAGTTGTCTCTACAAACTTTTAATCAAACGAAGTTTGAACCGCGTAGGGGAATTGAATATGAAAAAAATCTGGTTCGCTTTTGTACTCGTTCTTTTTTCTGTTGGATGCGGCACGCAGAACGAAAATCTCGCGAAGGGCAAAGAATTGATTAAGTCGGATAAACGGCGCAAAGAAGAGCGCGCTGTCCGAGAATTTAAACTCGCGCTGCAGCAACCGACGGATAACGCTGAAGCACATTATCTGCTCGGGCTTTATAACTCTCAGGAGTTTTACGAACCGAATACACCTGATTGGGAGACGGCATCGATCGCTGAGCGTGGTAAACAGATGTTCCTTGCCTATCAAGAAGAAAAAGGTAAATATCTTGAGAGACTTGTTTTTGAGACGCTCCGCGATGATGATCTGGATATCCAAAACGCTGCACTTGACGCGCTCAAACGGGTCTATACACAAGGTGATAGGAAACGGCTCCTCAGCCAACTCCAAAAGGCGATTAAGTCCAATGATAATCGCGATAGACACAATGCGCATTGGGTCCTCGGACATCTTGGCAAAGATGACCCGAACACGATTGTGCCTATTTTGGTGAAACTTCTGGAACACGGACGTACGGAAACCCGCTTGAATGCTGTCAAGGCACTTGGGGAGGTCGGTAGTGAAAACGCGATCCCAGCACTCGCTGTACTCATTGAATCCGGTTCTGCTAAGTGGAAACGCGACCGAGAAGAACCTGAGGTCCGACAACTCGCTGTCGAAGCTCTTGGGAAAATCGGCGGGACTGCTGTGCCTGTGTTAGTCAAAATTGTGGAAAACAAAGGATCATCGCTGCGCGTTGATGCGATCCGCGCATTGGCGGTACTCGGCGACGAGAAAGTTGTGGAACCGCTCTTAGATGCTTTGAAAGAACAGAGCAGTCGAGATGTTGCTATTCCTCTTAATTGAATCGCGAGTCGCAGCTTGCGAGTCGAAACATGCTTTTAAATTGGAAGGAAGCCTGTATGCTCAAAAAAATAATAAAGTTCGACAAACCCCGATACTTGATGTTTAGCGTGCCGCTTTTCCTACTCGTAGTAGGACTCGGTTGTGAAAATCAGTATTACGATGAACGTCTGCAAATGCAGCTACAGCAGTTAGATAGCGACCTCAAAGACCGTTGGTCGACGAGCGGTGTCGTTGTTTTAGAAACCACCCCGAATGGTCCCGCACATCAAGCCCAACTTGAGAGAGGCGAACTAATCTCTTATGTGATTGCCGAATATCCGATCCGAAGTGCCAGCGACTTTAACAGCGCACTGAAAAAAGGATTGGATGAGGACAATAACCTTATTCTTCATCTGAAAGATAAACCGCCGCTCCGCATTGCCCTCCGTAGACGCGGAGATAAGGTCGGATTAAGTGTTGAAGGAAATGGCACCCTGCGCGTCAAACAAATTCAGCCCGGTACGCCCGCTGCAAACGCCGATATTCAGGTCGGAGACGTTATCGAAAAAATTGTTGATGAACGAAAAATTTATAGCCTTAATGATTATAAGGAAACGATTGGTAAACTCTCTAAACAGCAAGTTACTTTCCGAACCACTGAATTAATAGGTGTGAAGATTGCCTCTGTAAACGCCCTCGGTGAATTGGGTGATACCCGCGCTATTGAACCACTTGTCGATATTTTTAGGAATAGCCCTGAACTCTCTCTCAGAAAATCCTCAATTAGCAGCTTACAACGTCTCGTCGAATTGAGTGTTCTCAACGACCTCTTTCAGCAATTTCAGCGCGCGAATGTGAACCAACTACCTGCCGATAGTCTTCAGGCACAGCAAATGGAATCTGCTGCCATCCTTGGCTTGCTTACCGTAGACCGCGCCGAAAATACTGCTACCCTCAAAGCGCCTTTCGGAACCCAGTTCAGACACAGATCCGAGGCACTCTACCAGAAAATTAACGAAGGACAGCTCGCAGAGCTCGCTCAAGAATACATCCAAATTACGGTGGAACCCGAACAGGAAATTCGGCGCGCTTGCCTCGCTATACTCGGAATCCTTAAACCTGTTTCTGCGATTCATGCACTCGTCGCTGTTCTCGAAAATTCAGCAGAAATTCCGGGAATCCGTTTCCAAGCGGGCGTAGCACTCAGGCAGATAGGTGAACCCGCTGTTGACGCACTCGTTACTGCTTTTGAAAGTGAGGATACCAGCACAAAAGACATCGCGGCTTCCGCACTCGGCGGCATCGGCGGCGTTAAGGCACGGGACCGCCTGATTAAGGCGTTGGAAACTACCAGCGAACCCGCGATCCAACTCACACTTGTTGATGCAATTGCTAAGATCGGGGATGCGCCTTCAATGCAAGCACTTGAACGCCAGCGTCAGCAGTACCAAGGGGAGGCTGACAGCGGTATCCGCATCTTTTTGGACGAGGTCTTCAAAAACTTAACACAGGAATCAATGTAATTCAATTTGTAGGAGCGATCTCCGAATCGTGACTGCTCCGATAAAATTGACGAAAATTCAAAAACTGAATGGTTCTGTTTTATAACACGGTGTGCGCTGCTAATGAAAATTGGACTCATTTCAGATTTACACACAGACGTTACGCCTTTAAACAGAGCAATCCTTCCACATCTTATTGACGCGGTGAAGGCGGCACAACTTGATGTTTTAGTGCTTGCAGGTGATATTGCCCGCCATTTAGTTCAACTTTCTGAAACACTTAACGCATTTCAGCTTGCAGATTTAGCGTGTAAGAAATTATTTGTCCCCGGCAACCATGATATCTGGGCAATTGAGACTCCTGATGTCACGAGTGAACGGAAATGTGAGATTATTTCAACACTCTGTTATGAGTGTGGGTTTCACCCGCTCATGGATGAACCTTTTGTCAATGAACAGATCGGGTTCTGTGGGACTATCGGTTGGTACGATTATAGTTTCGCACCAGATGGGTATGACTTCTCCGATGCCCAATATGCCGGGAAAGAATTAATGGGGGCAGTCTGGAACGATAAACGCTATGCCAAGTGGTCGGGGACGGATTGTGTTGTTGCTCGACGTTTTGAGGCAGAACTGAAGGCGCAGATTGCCGCCGTTCGAGACGATGTGTCACGGATTATTGTTGTTACACACCATGTTCCGTTCCGAGAGTGTATCCGGTACCGTGGCGAATTGCCGTGGGATTTCTTTCGCGCATTCATGGGAAGTCAACGCTTGGGGATGCTCTGTTTGGAAGAACCGCGTGTCACACACCTCCTCTTCGGGCATACGCATCAGGCACTTGATATGCCAATTCGTAGCGTCCGGGCTATCTGTGCGCCTATTGGGTATCTCCAAGAAAAACCGACGGTCGGATTGCAGGATTATGCGACGCAATGTTTGGCTTGTTTCGAGGTATGATTGAATTCGGAAGACAGAAAGGAAGTCATTATGGAAATAACCTTAACTAATAGCAACGAAGCAGGTGCCCTCGAATTCCCTTGGGGCGCGATTAAATGGCTCTGCAATGACCAAATTGACCCAGAAGCCGAGATGACTTTCGGGGTCGTCTACATTAACGCTGGCGAAGGGAATCCTACGCATTACCACCCGAACTGTGAAGAACTCATCTATGTACTCTCCGGTGAGTGTGACCATAAGTTGGGAGATGAGGTCATCCCACTCAGACCTGGCATGATGTTGCGTATTCCGCGCAATGTCAAACATAACGCTGTCAACACCGGTTGGCAACCCGTAACGATGATTATCTGTTATTCGGATGCTGACCGACAAACTATCTTTGAAAAATAAAAACCGATCGTCTTGTAGGAGGGATTTGTAATCCCGATCTTAGTCAGTATACTTCCCGCCAAAAGGATTATTGCACAAATGTCTAAGGAATCCCGCTGCACTGTCAAAATCTGTGGCATAACCTCTATTCATGATGCTCGGCTTGCCGCTGATGCAGGCGCGGATTACGCCGGCGTGTTAGTTGATGTTGCCGTATCTGAACGGACACGCTCCACTGCCGAAGCCGTCGAAATCGCAAGCGCAAGTCCTATCCCAACTGTCCTTTTACTATACAACCGTACAACATCCGACATCCAAGCGGTGGTATCACAGGTTCACCCATCCGCCGTTCAACTGCTTGGGCAAGAGTCGCCACAACAGGTTGAAGCACTTAAGCGCGGCGTGACATGTCAACTCTGGAAGTCGGTTTATCTGCCTGCGGGTCGTCCTGAGAATGTAGATGTGCCTGCGGTCCGCGCGCAAATGCAAGCCTATACGGATGCAGGCGCGGATTTTCTGTTGTTTGATAGTGTTGATTTGAGTGGTGAGAAACCGAGATACGGCGGTACTGGTAAAACCTGTGATTGGAATATCGCCGCTGAACTCATCGCGGAGAGTCCACTACCGGTCTTCTTTGCGGGTGGGATTCGTCCGGAGAACGTCAAAGCCGCGATTGAAACGATCCGTCCGCACGGTATCGATCTCTGTTCCGGTGTCGAAGCATCAAAAGGTGTCAAAGACCCACAAAAATTGGTCCAACTGATGGAACAGGTTGAGCAAGTCAGTTAATCACTTCTACTTACAAAACATAAAGGAGATTTATCTCTCATGAATACTTATTCCTTTTTTAAGCGTACAGTTGTTGCCTTTCTTGTCTGTGTGATGTCTCTTGGCACCTTCTCTACCGTCTACGCTGATGCCCACGAGGCTGAGGAGGCAATGGAAGAAAAACCGATGGAAGAAAAACCAAAGATTACGGGATGGTTCCAGATTGATGTTGATAGCCTCGGCACCTATTTTTTAGTGGGTGCAAGCCATCCGCTCAGCGGTGGCATTTCATTTGATTCTAATATCTATGTTAATGATCATTTGGGCGAGTTTGATATGGGCATTTCGTTCCCTGTTATCGCAAATGATAGCATGGCACTGCTGCTAACACCGATGCTCGGCGTTGGGTTCAATTATACCAGTCCAGACGGACCCTATGCCTTATACCCCCAAATCTTTGCGATCCTACCCGCCGGTAAAATCTTCGGTTTCCACTGGACAATCAGTACAATTTCTTCCATATTTGATGATCAAAGTATTAATGAACTCTACAACCGGACTTACATTACCTACGCTTTAAACGATACCATAGCTATCGGTCCACAGTTTGAATCCGTCCTCGGTCTCGGCGAGAATGGTGCACTATGGGCTCTCAATTTTGGTGGACGAGTGAACATCGGTTACGGTGAGAACAACACCCTCGGCTTATATGTCGGGTATGAGACGAAAAAAGGCGAAGATGAAACCGGACTTACCGGTAGAATGAATTTTACGCGTAGGTGGTAGGCATATTTTCCTATCAATCTGTATCAGTCCGTAGGCGCGCTTCAAAGAAATAAGAAGCGCGCCTACATGTTTTATTG